>NZ_BAABCQ010000171.1:0-16071 GCF_039539045.1 Streptomyces marokkonensis | reverse complement strand
GGGGGATTTCTTGTTGCCGTCCGTCGACCGCCCGCCCGCTACAGCACGTCCGACAGCTCCTCCAGCAGCCGCCGCTTGGGCCGGGAGCCCACCATGGACTTCACCGGCTCACCCCCGCGGAACACCATGAACGTCGGCATGGACAGCACCTTGTACGCGTTCGTGGTCGCCGGGTTCCGGTCGACGTTCAGCTGTACCACCCTCAACCGCTCCCCCTCCTCCTCGGCGAGGGCGCTGAGCACCGGCGCCATCTGCCGGCACGGCGGGCACCAGTCCGCGGTGAACTCCACCAGCACCGGCAGCTCACTGCCGAGCACCTCCGCGGCGAACCCCGCGTCCGTCACCTCGGGCACCCCACTGCTCCTCATGCGTGTCCTCCCAGTTCGCACTTGGGCTCCGGACCCCCCGGAACCGCCGCCTCGGCCCGCGCCAGCTGCGCACCGACCTGCGCCCGCACCGACGTGAGCTCCTCGATCAGCGCGTCCAGCTCCGCCAGCTTGCTCCGGTAGACCACGAGGGAGGCCGGGCACGCATCGCCCTCGGGGTGCCCGGCACGCAGGCACTCCACGAACGGCCGGGTCTCCTCCAGGTCGAACCCGAAGTCCTGGAGCGTCCTGATCTGCCGCAGCAGCTTCAGGTCGTCCTCGTCGTACGTCCGGTATCCGTTGCCGGTGCGCCGCGCGGACAGCAGCCCCCGCGACTCGTAGTACCGCAGCGTCCGCGTCGTGGTCCCGGCCCGCGCGGCCAGCTCGCCGATTCGCATGGCAACGAACGTAAGCCTTGACGCGGACGTCAAGGCAAGAAGAAGGAGAAGGAGAACGCAGGGAACGCAGAGAACGCAGGGACGCGGAGAACGCGGAGAACCCCGCGCGGGGGGGGGCGCGGGGTTCTCGGGGCCGGGCGGCCGAGCGACGGGGGGAGTGTCTCGGCCGCCCGGAGTGTGCGGGCGTCGCCCGGGGCTCAGGCCCTGGCCAGCTCCTTCTCGCCGCCCTGCTCGGGCACCTCCGGGGTACCGTCCCCGTCACCGGCGCCGACGTGGTCGTCCAGGAGCGTCTTCTCGTCGAACGGAGCGTTGCCGGCGAGCACCTCGTCGACCCGGCCCTTGTCGATCTCCTTGGTCCAGGTACCGATCAGGACGGTGGCGACGGCGTTGCCCGCGAAGTTGGTGAGGGCGCGGGCCTCGCTCATGAAGCGGTCGATGCCGACGATGAGGCCGATGCCGTCCACCAGGGCGGGCTTGTGCGAGGAGAGCCCGCCGGCCAGCGTGGCGAGGCCGGCACCGGAGACACCGGCGGCGCCCTTCGAGGCCACCAGCAGGAAGAGCAGCAGCGGGATCTGCTCACCGATCGACATCGGCGTACCCATGGCGTCGGCGATGAACAGCGAGGCCATGGTCATGTAGATCATGGTGCCGTCGAGGTTGAACGAGTAGCCGGTCGGGACGGTGATGCCGACGACCGGCTTGCTGACGCCCAGGTGCTCCATCTTCGCGATGAGGCGCGGCAGCGCCGACTCCGACGAGGAGGTGGACAGGATCAGCAGGAACTCGCGGCCCAGGTACTTGAAGAGCGAGAAGACGTTGACGCCGGCGACGAGGCGCAGCATCGCGCCGAGCACCAGGAAGACGAAGAGGAAGCAGGTGACGTAGAAGCCGAGCATCAGCACGGCCAGGCTCTTGAGCGCGTCGACGCCGGCCGAGCCGGTGACCGCGGCGATGGCGCCGAAGGCACCGACCGGGGCGGCCCACATGATCATCGCCAGGACGCGGAAGACCAGCCGCTGGATGTGCTCGATGCCGCGCAGGACCGGCTGCCCGGCGGAGCCCATCGCCTGCAGGGCGAAGCCGCAGAGCAGGGCGATCAGCAGGGTCTGGAGGACCTCGCCGGAGGTGAAGGCGGAGACGATCGTCGTCGGGATGACGCCCAGCAGGAACTCGGTGGTGCCCTTGGCCTCCGCGTCGACCTGCGACTGGCCGGTCTCCTTGATGGCGTCGGTGACCGCGAGGCCCGTGCCCGGGTCCAGGATGTTGCCGACGACGAGGCCGATGGCGAGGGCCACCAGCGACATCACGAGGAAGTAGACCAGAGCGATACCGCCGACTGCGCCGACCTTGGCGGCCTTGCGCACGGAGCCGATGCCCAGCACGATCGTGCAGAAGATGATCGGCGAGATCATCATCTTGATCAGGTTCACGAAGCCGGTGCCGAGCGGCTTCAGCTCGGTCGCGAAGTCGGGGGCGACGAGACCGACGGTGATACCGAGGACGACCGCGATGATCACCCCGATGTAGAGATAGTGCGTGCGGTCCCGCTTGGCTTTGGGTGCGGCAGGTGCCGTAGCGGCTTCGCTGGTCACGGCGGCCCTCCTTGACGACGTCATCGGCATCACCGGCGTGCGGCTCACGTCCGGGGGTTTGTATCGGGGATCAGGCGACTATCTCCCGTGCTGTGAGCGTCGTCACCCTTGCGTTCATTTAGTTCACAAACAAGCCACGAGAGAGACTGGCGGCATGCGCCTCCGCGTCCCGAGACCCCGTAGCCTGGCCGGTCAGCTGTTCGCCATGCAGGCCGTGCTGATAGCGGTCGTCGTGGCCGGTTACGCGCTGTTCACCTACGCCAACGACCGGCAGCAGGCCGAGGACGCGGCCGGACGGCAGGCCAGGTCGGTGGCGCTGGCGATCGCCGACTCGCCGTCCGTGCTGGAGGCGATCCGCACCCCCGACCCGACGGCGCGGCTCCAGCCGTACGCGGTGCGGGTCATGCGGGACACCGACGTGGACTTCGTGACGATCATGGATCCGGAGGGCATCCGCTGGACCCACCCGGACCCGACGCAAATCGGCCATCCCTTCCGCGGTCACATCGAGCGCGCGCAGCGGGGCGAGACCTTCACCGAGACCTACACGGGCACGCTCGGACCGTCGGTGCGGGCGGTGACCCCCGTGGAGGACACCGGGGGGATCGCCGGCCTGGTCAGCGCCGGGATCAAGGTCGAGGAGATCAGCAAGCGGGCGCAGGAGCAGCTGACGGCGCTGCTCGGCGTGGCGGGCGGCGCGCTGCTGCTCGGCGCGGTCGGCACGTACGTGGTCAACGCGCGGCTGCGCCGGCACACGCACGGCATGAACGCGGACGAGCTGAGCCGGATGCACGACTACCATCAGGCGGCGCTGCACGCGGTGCGGGAGGGTCTGCTGATGCTGGACGGCCATTACCGAGTCGCGTTGATCAACGACGGCGGACGGGAACTGCTCGGGGTGACCGGCGAGGTGGTGGGCGCCTCGGTCGCCGACCTGGAACTGCCGGCCCAGCTGACGGGGGCGCTGCTGGCCTCGGAGCCGCGGGTGGACGAGGTACATCTGGCGGCGGACCGTGTCCTGGTGGTGAACACCTCGCCGGTCTCCGGCGGTGAACACCGGGGCACGGTGGTGACGCTGCGCGACGTGACCGAGCTGCAGTCGCTGACGGGCGAGCTGAACACGGAGCGCGGCTTCTCCCGGGCGCTGCGCTCGCAGGCGCACGAGGCGGCCAACCGGCTGCACACGGTCGTCTCGCTGATCGAGCTGGGGCGCGAGGCGGAGGCCGTGGACTTCGCGACGGCCGAACTGGAGCTGGCGCAGGCGCTCACCGACCAGGTGGTGGCGGCGGTCGGCGAGCCGGTGCTGGCCGCGCTGCTGCTGGGCAAGACGGCGCAGGCCAACGAGCGGGGAGTGGAGCTGGTGGTGTCGCAGGACAGCCGACTGGACGACGGGCTGCTGCCGCCGTCCCTGCCCGCCCGGGACCTGGTGACGATCCTGGGCAACCTGGTGGACAACGCGGTGGACGCGGCCCAGGACGGGGTGCCCTCGCGGGTGACGGTCGCGGCGTACACGGAAGCGGCGAGCACGGAGGCGGCGAGCACGGAGGCGGCCGGGGGCGGCGGCCCGGAGCTGGTGCTGCGAGTGTCGGACACCGGCGCCGGGGTCGATCCCGCCCATGCCGACCTGGTCTTCCAGCGGGGCTACTCGACGAAGCCGGCCGGTGAGGGCGGGCGGGGCCTCGGGCTGGCGCTGGTGCGGCAGGCGGTGCGGCGGCACGGCGGCACCCTGACCGTGGCGGAGGCCGAGGGCGGCGGCGCCCGCTTCGAGGCCCGGCTGCCGCTGACCGACACCGGGGGGCGGCGTGCGCCCTCCGACGCCGACGGCCGCGCACCGGCGCCGGACGCCCTGACGGGCGGGGCGACCCCGGGAGGCGAGGCGTGAACACCGGACAGCCGCACCGCCCCGTCCACCCGGCCCGCCCGGCCTTTCGGGTCCACCCGGTCATCCCGGTCATCCCGGTCCGCCCGGTCCGCCCGGTCCGCCCCCGTCGGCGGGCCCGGTCCACGTCCGCGCCCGGGGCCCCGGCCCTCAGACCGGCCTCCGGAGGCGCCGTATGACCGCCGCCCCGCAGCCCATCCGGGTCCTGGTCGTCGAGGACGACCCCGTCGCCGCCGACGCGCACGTGATGTACGTCGGGCGGGTACCTGGGTTCGCGGCCGTCGGCAAGGCGCACACGGGAGCGGAGGCTCGGCGCGTGCTGGACCGTACGCCGGTGGACCTGCTCCTGCTCGACCTGCACCTGCCGGACGTGCACGGACTGCAACTGGCCCGTTCGCTGCGGGCGGCGGGGCACCACGCCGACGTGATCGCGGTGACGTCGGCGCGGGACCTGGCGGTCGTACGGGAGGGGGTGTCGCTGGGCGTCGTGCAGTACGTGCTGAAGCCGTTCACCTTCGCCACCCTGCGGGACCGCCTCGTCCGGTACGCCGAGTTCCGGGGCGCCGCCGGGGAGGCCAGCGGCCAGGACGAGGTCGACCGAGCGCTGGCCACGCTGCGGGCCCCCGGCCCGGCCGCCCTGCCGAAGGGGCTGAGCGGACCGACGCTGGAACGGGTGACGGGCGCACTGCGGGGGGCGGACGAGGGACTCACGGCGGCGGGGGTGGCCGAGGCCGTCGGTATCTCGCGGATCACCGCCCGGCGCTACCTGGAACACCTGGTGGACGCGGGGCGGGCGGGGCGACGCCCGCTGTACGGGCAGGTGGGGCGGCCGGAGCTGGTTTATCGGTGGGTCCGGGGGGTGGAGAAGGGGCGTTAGGTGCGAGGGCGTCCAAGGCGGCGGCCTGAAGGACGACATCGAGATCGGCACCGTCACCGGCAAGAACGGCGGGGAGACGGTAACGGCGGCAGGGGTGCCCACGGGCCCGTCGCGCGAGCGACCGCCACCCTCCCGCCCCGGCCTAACCCGCGTACCTCCGAGCCCCGCCCCGAGGCACCACCGCCCACATCCGCGTCCCGCCCCCGGGTTCCCGCGCCTCCCCGAACCCCCACTCCCCCTCGCACACCCGCACCACGCACCCCAGCACCCGCAACGCCGCTCGCCTGCGTGCGTCGCAGGCCGCGATCAGCCGAGGGTGCTCGTGCCGCCGGTGCCCGTCGTAGAACACCACCCGCAGGGCGCCCTCCCGGTACCGCAGCGACACGTACACCTCGTCCGCCGGCGTGAACCGACAAGCGCAGGCGGCGAGTTCCCCCACCACCTGCACCACCGCGTCCACCATGTCCTCCAGCCCATGCCCCTGAAGCACGGCACGCGCGGCGATCCGCGCGATCCGAGGGCTGGTCGGCCCGGCGGGCAGGGTGAGGCTGTAGGTGAGCGTGTCGGGCGAGGGCGGCGCGAAGTCCGCCTCTTCGGCGAATACGGGGCAGGCGAATACGGCTCCGACTACGGACGCGGTCATGAGCGACTCCCTTGTTGGCTGTGGACGTTCGATGACGCGTCGACATCCCGACCCGCGGTGGCCTGTCTCCCTGGCGCGGACCCACCCCTCCCAGGGAAGGAGCACATGGGCAGGCTCGCGCGATGCACTTCCAACGGCTCCGGACCGTAAGCGGCGCACCACTGACTGTACGGTCCGACGTGGCACGTGTGCCACATACTCATGCACATTGCCTACTTCACGTTGGACTCGTGCGACGCACGCAGTGCAGACTGACCCCGTCAGCCACGGAGAAGGAGCACCGATGCCGACACGGCCCGCGCCGACGGAACGTCAGAAGCGTCTGGGTGCCGAGCTGCGCACTATGCGCCTCGCCGCCGGGCGGACGACGGAGTACGCCGCCGGGCTGCTGGGCCTGGACCGGACGAAGGTGTCCAACATGGAGTCGGGCGTCCGGGCCATCTCGCCGGAGCGCGTCCGCATACTCGCCGGCAACTACGAGTGCGCGGACGAGCGGTATGTCGAAGCTCTGGTCGCCATGGCCGACGCGGGCAAGCGGGGCTGGTGGCAGCAGTACCGGGGCAGTCTTCCCCAGGGACTTCTGGACGTTGCCGAGTTGGAGTGGTTCGCGACCCGGCTGCGGAGCTACCAGACCGTGCATGTGCCGGGACTGCTGCAACTCGGCGAGTACGCCCGAGCCATCTTCGCCGCAGCGCTTCCGCCCCTGCCAGGCTCGGAAGTCGAACTCCGCGTCGTACAGCGCCTGCGGCGCCAGCAGGTTCTGGACCGCGACAGTCCCCTCGCGTATGTGGCGTACGTGCACGAGTGGGCCCTGCGGATGCAGTTCGGTGGATGTCGCGTCATGCGTGAGCAGTTGCACCACCTCTGCCAGGCCTCCGAGCGCGAGAACATCGAATTGCGCGTGCTCCCCGTCGAAGCCGGCGCCTTCCCCGGCGCCGGGCACGCAGTGCTCTACGCGCACGGCCCGGTCTCCCGACTCGACACCGTCCAGCTGGATTCCGCCCATGGCGGCGAGTTCACTCACTCCGAGGCCCAGCTCGCCAAATACCGGATCCACATGGACTGGTGGCAGAGCCACACCCTCAGTCCCGAGGACTCACGCGACCTGACCCATGCCATCGCCCAACAGCTCTGACTCCAGAGAGGCCACCATGCCGGACATCACCTGGGAAAACCCCTTCTGCGCCGAAGGCAACAACTGCTTCCGCATAGGCACCGACGCCCAAGGCAACGCCTACATCACCGTCGCCGGCCAGGAGGACCGCTACCTCACCGACACCCGCGAAGCCCTCCGCGCCCTCATCCGCGACGTCAAGTCCGGCAAGGCCGACCACCTCCTCTAGGGCCAATCCGCCGCACGCGCATTGACCTGACCGGACCGCCCCTCTTACGTTCGCCGAGCAGTCGTCCCGGCCACAGCGTCGTGCCCGTAGGAGGTCTTGCCCGTGCGTCCCACCGTTCGGTCCGTCCGGTTCACCGCCCTGTTAGGCCTCACCGCACTCGCCGCCACCTCCCTCGCCGCCTGCGGAAGCGGCTCCGGCGGCGATCCGGACACGGTGAAGGTCTCCTTCAAGCAGTCGACGGACAACTCCGTCAAGGTGATGGACACCTACCTCGCCGGAATCAAGAAGCAGTTCGAAGAGGCCAACCCGGGCAAGAAGGTCGAGCTCGTCCCCATCAAGGCCCCGGACTCGGAGTACTACACCAAGCTCCAGCAGATGCTCCGCTCCCCCAAGACCGCGCCGGACCTGGTCTACGAGGACACCTTCCTCATCAACTCCGACATCACCAGCGGGTACCTGAAGCCCCTCGACGACTACCTGGCGAAGTGGCAGGACTGGGACCGGTTCATCGACACCGCGAAGGCGGCGGCGAAGGGCGAGGACGGCAGGACGTACGGCGTCCCGGACGGGACGGACACCCGGGGCCTGTGGTTCAGCAAGGACGTGTTCGCCAAGGCCGGGCTGCCCGCCGACTGGCAGCCGAAGACCTGGGACGAGGTGCTCGGCGCCGCCCGCGCCATCAAGGAGAAGGTCCCCGGCGTCACACCGCTCAACGTGTACACGGGCAAGCCGGCCGGCGAGGCCGCCACCATGCAGGGCTTCCAGATGCTGCTGTACGGCACGAACGACGGGACCACCGACCGGCTGTACGACAAGGGCAGCAAGAAGTGGATCGCGGCGGGGCAGGGCTTCAAGGACTCCCTCGCCTTCGTCGAGACCGTGTACGAGGAGAAGCTCGGTCCGGAGGTCTCGGACGCGCTCGACCCCAACTTCGGCACGAGGGTGCGCGGTGAGCTGCTGCCGCAGGGCAGGCTCGGCATCGCCCTCGACGGCTCCTGGCTGCCGCAGGACTGGCTGGAGGGCAGCGGGCACGAGTGGCCCGAGTGGTCGAAGGAGCTGGGGCTGGCCGCCATGCCCACCCAGCACGGACAGGCGCCGGGCAGGGTGAGCATGTCCGGCGGCTGGACCTGGGCGATCCCGGCCGAGGCGGGCAACCCGGACCTGGCCTTCGAGTTCATCAAGACCATGCAGACCAAGGCCAACGCCCAGAAGTGGTACGTCGCCAACTCCGGCATCGCGGTCCGCGAGGACGTGGCGGACGACCCGGCCTACGTCGACGCCCAGCCCGGCATCGAGTTCTTCACCGACCTCGTCGAGGACACGCACTACCGGCCCGCCTACCCGGCGTACCCGAAGGTCTCCGTCGCCATCCAGGAGGCGATGGAGGGCGTGACGACCGGCGACAAGTCGGTGGAGGAGGCGGCTCGCGACTACGACGAGGCGCTCGGGGAGGCCACCGACAACCAGGTGGTCCGCAAGTGACCGCGGCCGCGCCGCGGCACACGGGACCGGAGGTCCGCAAGGCACCCCCGGGCCCGCCCGTCGCACGACCGGCCCGCCGCGCCGGGTCCGCCACCACGCGCCGCGCCCTCTTCCGCGTCCTGCCCGTCTCCCCCGCCGTCGTCCTGCTGCTGCTCTTCCTCGCCGGTCCGATCGCGTACTGCGTCGTCATCGCCTTCACCGACCTCCAGCTCACCGGGCAGGCCGAGTCGTCCTTCGTCGGCTTCGAGAACTTCCGGCGGGCTTTCCAGGACGAGGCGTTCCTCAACGCCGTGTGGCTGACGCTGGTGTTCACGGTCCTGTCGTCGCTGATCGGGCAGAACACCCTGGGGCTGGCGCTGGCCTCGCTGATGCAGCGGGCCTCCAAGCCGGTCCGTACGCTCACCGGCGGCATCGTCGTCACGGCCTGGGTGCTGCCGGAGGTGGTGGCGGGCTTCCTGCTCTACGCCTTCTTCCGCCGCGAGGGCACCCTCAACGCCGTCCTGGACTGGCTCCACCTCCCCTCCCAGAACTGGCTGTTCACGCTGCCGATCCTGGCGGTGTCCTTCGCCAACGTGTGGCGGGGCACGGCGTTCTCGATGCTCGTCTACTCCGCTGCCCTGAACGAGATTCCGAAAGAGGTCACCGAGGCCGCCGAGGTGGACGGGGCGAGTGGCTGGCGCCGGATGTGGCACATCACGCTGCCGATGATCCGGCGCTCCATCGGCACCAACCTCATGCTCAACACGCTGCAGACGCTGTCGGTCTTCGGGCTGATCTGGGTGATGACGCGCGGCGGCCCGAGCGGGAAGAGCCAGACGCTGCCGCTGTTCATGTACGAGCAGGCCTTCCAGAACAGCCTGATCGGCTACGGCACGGCGGTCGCGCTGCTGCTGTTGCTGATCGGCTCGCTGTTCTCGGTCGTGTACCTGCGCCTGCTGCGGACGGAGGTCTGAGATGGCGTCCACGCTCGCGCCCCGCCGCACTCCCGCTTCCGCCTCCCGGCGCGACAGGCGCCGGCTGGCCGCCGACGCCGGGCTGCTGGTGGCGGCCGCCGCCTTCGTGCTGCCGCTGGCCTGGGTGGTGCTGTCCGCCCTGGACCCGCGCGCGAACCTCAGGGTGAAGGTCCCCGACGGGCTGACGCTGGAGCACTTCGACGCGATCCTCACCCCGGAGATCACCTTCACGCCGCTGCTCAACAGCCTGATCCTGTGCGGCGGCGCGACCCTGCTGACCGTGGTGTGCGCGGCGCTCGCGGCGTATCCGCTCTCCCGTTTCCGGTCCCGGCTCAACCGCCCGTTCCTGCTGACCATCCTGTTCGCGACCAGTCTGCCGATCACGGCGATCATGGTGCCGGTCTACGCGTTGTTCGTCCGGGTCAACATGATCGACACCATGCACGGGACGATCTTCTTCTTCGCCGCCTCGCAACTGCCCTTCGCGATCTGGCTGATGAAGAACTTCATGGACGGCGTGCCCAAGGAGCTGGAGGAGGCGGCGTGGACGGACGGGGCGTCGTCGTTCCAGTCGCTGCTGCGGATCGTGCTGCCACTGATGGGACCCGGGGTGGCGGTGGTGACGGTGTTCTCGTTCGTGATGATGTGGGGGAACTTCTTCGTCCCGTTCATGCTGCTGCTCACCCCGGACCAGATGCCCGCCTCGGTGAGCATCAACGACTTCTTCGGCAACCGGGGCATGGTGGCGTACGGGCAGCTGGCGGCGTTCTCGATCATCTACTCGACGCCGGTCATCCTGCTCTACGTGCTGATCTCCCGGCGGCTGGGCGGGGGGTTCGCGCTGGGCGGGGCGGTCAAGGGGTGAGCGGGACGGTCACGCGGGTGAGTGATCTCGTCAGGCACTCTCCGCAAGGACGGTTGTACACATGCCCGTAATACGACCGTAGGTTCGTACAATCCGTATCACTGGCCGAACAGCCCGTAGTCAAGGCCTCCCTGGCCCCCTACCGTGTGGCGCGTGCGCCGACCCTCACCCCACCCGAACCAGTCGGGTCCCCCGTTCAACGCCCTCGCCTGCCGCCGGCTCCGTGCCGCCCTGAACATGGGGCCCGAGCACGTCGCCCACGGCATGCGGGTCTCCTACGGGCTGCCGTACGTCACCCCGGACCTCGTCGCCGCCTGGGAGCGGGGAGTCGCCTCGCCCGGGACCGCGGAGCTCACGGCGCTCGCCGGGGTGCTGTGGTGCTCGCCGGGTGAGCTGATCGGCCGGCCCCAGACTCTGCGGGAGCACCGCGTCGCCCGCGGACTGGCACCGGAGGACGTGGCGCGTGCCGTCGGGGTCGCGCTCCCGGCGTACCTGCGGATGGAGGAGACGGAGGGCTGGCGCGGTACCGACCGCCAGTCGTCCGCGCTCGCCGACGTGCTCGCCCTCGCGCTGCCCGACTTCGTGACCGTCACGGGGCGCGAGGAGAAGCTCGCCGACCTGCTGTCGAGCGCGGTGACCACTCGCTGGCAGGGATATGTGCGCCAGGTCGCCAAGGTGGCGCCGCTGGACCGGCGCGTCATGGAGAACGTCCTCCAGGTCCTGCACCAGGACTACCAGGGGCACATGGCCGCCACCCTCCGGTGGGGCGGCGGCGGCCCCGACGCGAGCGCCGGAGGCCGCGACTTCCTCGACCGGATCGTGGAGCACTTCTGGGCGGCGGTCGAGCGGCACCCGTAGCGCGGCGGTGCCGGAAGACCGACTCGCACGGAGGTGCTAGAAGACCGACTCGGCCTCGTCCATCCGGTTCTTCGGGACCGTCTTCAGCTCGGTGACGGCCTCGGCCAGCGGCACCATGACGACGTCCGTGCCGCGCAGCGCGGTCATCCGGCCGAAGTCGCCCCGGTGCGCGGCCTCCACCGCGTGCCAGCCGAAGCGGGTGGCGAGCACCCTGTCGTACGCGGTCGGTACGCCGCCGCGCTGGACGTGGCCGAGGATGACCGGCTTGGCCTCCTTGCCGAGCCTGCGCTCCAGCTCGTACGCCAGTGCCGTGCCGATGCCCTGGAAGCGCTCGTGGCCGAACTTGTCGATCGCGCCCTTGCCGTAGTCCATGGAGCCCTCGGCGGGGTGGGCGCCCTCGGCGACGCAGACGACGGCGAACTTCTTGCCGCGGGAGAAGCGCTCCTCGACCATCTTGACCAGGTCGGCGGGGTCGAAGGGTCGCTCGGGCAGGCAGATGCCGTGGGCGCCGGCGGCCATGCCGGACTCCAGGGCGATCCAGCCGGCGTGCCGGCCCATGACCTCGACGACCATCACGCGCTGGTGGGACTCGGCGGTGGTCTTGAGGCGGTCCATCGCCTCCGTGGCCACGCCGACCGCCGTGTCGAAGCCGAAGGTGCGGTCGGTGGAGGAGATGTCGTTGTCGATGGTCTTCGGTACGCCGACGACCGGGAGGCCCGCGTCCGACAGCATCCGGGCGGCCGTGAGCGTGCCCTCGCCGCCGATCGGGATGAGCGCGTCGATGCCGAAGCTCTGGATCATGTCGCCGGCGTTCTCGCAGGCCTCGCGGAGCCGGTCGCGCTCCAGGCGGGAGGAGCCGAGGATGGTGCCGCCGCGGGCGAGGATGCCGCTGACCGCGTTCAGGTCGAGGGCGCGGTAACGGCCGTCCAGCAGGCCCGCGTAACCGTCCTCGAAGCCGATGACCTCGTCGCCGTAGTTGTCGACCGCTCGGTGCACGACCGACCGGATCACTGCGTTCAGGCCGGGGCAGTCGCCGCCTGCCGTGAGAACTCCGATACGCATCGTGCTGTGTCTCCTGCTCGCTGTTGACACCGGTGAGCCGCTCCAATTGTTCCATGGCCGGACCATGGAGGGGCACCGGCGTGCACCCTCCCGCAGGGGCGGCACGGACGAGCGCACAGGGCCACGGACGAGCACCCCGGCCCGGGCACGGACGAGCGCGGGCGGGCGCGGACGAGCACCCCGGGCGCAGGCACGAACGAGCACCCAGCGGGCGCGGACGAGGGTCCGCGGGCACGGCCGCGCACCGGCACACCGGCGGACGTTGACGGGCGCCCTAGCCATCGCCGGAGGTACTGTCAAGAGGGTTCCGATCACCCCGATGGGCGATCTTTGTGCACGGGACAGCCGCCACCAGACGAACGAAACGGAGAGCAACACGTGACGCGCAGCGTGTACGTGACCGGTATCGACCGCGGCGACGGCCGCCAGGTCGTCGAACTGGGGGTCATGGAGCTCCTGACCCGGCAGGTCGACCGGGTCGGCGTCTTCCGCCCCCTGGTCCACGACGGCCCCGACCGGCTCTTCGAGCTGCTGCGGGCCCGCTACCGGCTCGCGCAGGACCCCGCGACCGTGTACGGCATGGACTACCAGCGGGCGTCCGCGCTCCAGGCCGAACAGGGCACGGACGAGCTGGTGTCCGCGCTGGTCGACCGGTTCCACCTGGTCACCCGGGACTACGACGTCGTCCTCGTCCTCGGCACCGACTTCGCCGACACCCAGTTCCCGGACGAGCTGTCGCTGAACGCGCGGCTCGCCAACGAGTTCGGCGCCTCGGTCGTCCCGGTCGTCGGCGGCCGCAAGCAGACCGCGGAGTCCGTGCTCGCCGAGACCCGCAACGCCTTCCGCGCCTACGACGGGCTGGGCTGCGACGTCCTGGCCATGGTGACCAACCGGGTCGCCCGCGAGGACCGGGACGAGATCGCCGAGCGGCTCACCGGCCGGCTGCCGGTGCCGTGCTGGGTGGTGCCGGACGAGCCCGCGCTGTCCGCGCCGACCGTCTCCCAGATCGCCCACACCCTGGGCGCCGCGGTGGTCCTCGGCGACGACTCGGGGCTCGCCCGCGACGCGCTGGACTTCGTCTTCGGCGGGGCCATGCTGCCCAACCTGCTGAGCGCCCTGACCCCGGGCTGCCTGGTCGTCACGCCCGGCGACCGCGCCGACCTGGTGATCGGCACGCTGGCCGCGCACAGCGCCGGCACCCCGCCGATAGCCGGCGTCCTGCTCACCCTGAACGAGGTGCCCGGCGAGGAGATCCTCACCCTCGCCGCCCGCCTCGCGCCCGGCACGCCGGTGCTCTCGGTGACCGGCAACAGCTTCCCCACCGCCGAGCGGCTCTTCTCCCTGGAGGGCAAGCTCAACGCGGCCACCCCGCGCAAGGCGGAGACCGCCCTCGGCCTCTTCGAGCGGTACGTCGACACCGCCGAGCTCAGCAGGCGGGTCTCCGCGCCGAGCGGCGACCGGGTCACGCCGATGATGTTCGAGCACACGCTGCTGGAGCAGGCCCGGTCCGACCTGCGCCGGGTCGTCCTGCCGGAGGGCACCGAGGAGCGGGTGCTGCACGCGGCGGAGGTGCTGCTGCGCCGGGGCGTGTGCGAGCTGACGCTTCTCGGCCCCGTCGAGCAGATCCGCAAGAAGGCCGCCGACCTGGGCATCGACCTCGGCGACGCGCGGCTGATCGACCCGGCCGCCAGCGAGCTGCGGGACTCCTTCGCCGAGAAGTACGCCGCCCTGCGCGCCCACAAGGGCGTGACCGTGGAGCTGGCCTACGACGTCGTCTCCGACGTCAACTACTTCGGCACGCTGATGGTGCAGGAGGGGCTGGCCGACGGCATGGTGTCGGGGTCGGTGCACTCGACGGCGGCGACGATCCGTCCGGCGTTCGAGATCATCAAGACGAAGCCGGAGGCGTCCATCGTCTCGTCCGTCTTCTTCATGTGCCTGGCCGACAAGGTCCTGGTCTACGGCGACTGCGCGGTCAATCCGGACCCGGACGCCGAGCAGCTCGCCGACATCGCGACGCAGTCGGCGTCCACGGCGGCGCGGTTCGGGGTGGATCCGCGGATCGCGATGCTGTCGTACTCGACGGGCACGTCCGGTTCGGGGGCGGACGTCGACAAGGTGCGCGAGGCGACGGAGCTGGTGCGTTCACGCCGCCCGGACCTCAGGATCGAGGGGCCGATCCAGTACGACGCCGCCGTCGAGCCGTCGGTGGCCGCGACCAAGCTGCCGGACTCGGAGGTCGCCGGGCAGGCCAGCGTGCTGGTCTTCCCCGACCTGAACACCGGCAACAACACGTACAAGGCCGTGCAGCGCTCGGCCGGCGCCATCGCCGTGGGGCCGGTGCTCCAGGGCCTGCGCAAGCCGGTCAACGACCTGTCCCGGGGCGCGCTCGTCCAGGACATCGTCAACACCGTCGCCATCACGGCGATCCAGGCCCAGCAGTCCCCCAGCGAGAAGGCGTCCGACCTGTGAGCCCGACCCCGGCCGCGAACCCGGCCCAGACCCCGGCCCCGACCACGCCCCCCGCCACGGCCCCGGCCCGTGTCCTCGTCCTCAACTCCGGCTCGTCCTCGGTGAAGTACCAGTTGCTCGACATGCGCGGCGGCGACCGGCTGGCGATGGGGCTCGTCGAGCGGATCGGCGAGGAGACCTCACGCCTCAGGCACACGCCGGCGGGCGGTGAGAGCCGTGAGTGGAGCGGGTCCGTCCCCGACCACGACGCGGCGCTGAAGGCGGTGGCGGCGGAGCTGGCCAAGGACGGCCTCGGTCTGGACTCCCCCGAGCTGGCCGCGATGGGGCACCGCGTGGTGCACGGCGGGAAGCGCTTCACCGAGCCGACCGTCGTCGACGACGCGGTGCTCGCCGAGATCGAGCGGCTGATCCCGGTCGCCCCGCTGCACAACCCGGCCAACCTCACCGGCCTGCGCACCGCGCGGGCGCTGCGCCCGGACCTGCCGCAGGTCGCCGTCTTCGACACCTCCTTCCACACGACGATGCCGGAGTCCGCGGCCCGCTACGCGATCGACGTCGAGACCGCCGACGCGCACCGCGTCCGCCGCTACGGCTTCCACGGCACCTCGCACGCGTACGTCTCCCGTCAGACCGCGAAGCTGCTGGGGAAGGCGCCCGAGGACGTGAACGTCATCGTGCTGCACCTGGGCAACGGGGCGTCCGCCTCGGCGGTGCGGGGCGGCCGTTGCGTGGACACCTCCATGGGGCTGACGCCCTTGGAGGGGCTCGTGATGGGTACGCGGTCGGGAGACATGGATCCGGCCGTCATCTTCCATTTGATGCGTGTTGGCGGAATGTCCGCCGACGAGATCGACACTCTTCTCAACAAGAGGAGCGGTCTGGTCGGACTGTGCGGCGACAACGACATGCGGGAGATCCGCCGCCGTGTCGACGCCGGCGACGAGCGGGCACGGCTGGCCTTCGACATCTACATTCACCGGCTGAAGAAGTACATCGGCGCCTATTACGCCGTCCTCGGACGGGTGGACGCGGTGGCCTTCACGGCCGGGGTCGGGGAGAACTCCGCGCCGGTGCGGGAGGCCGCCGTGGCGGGCCTGGAGGGGCTCGGCCTGGCGGTCGACGGCGAGCTGAACGCCGTACGCGGGGACGGGGCGCGGCTGATCTCGCCCGCGGGCGCGCGGGTGGCGGTGGCCGTGGTGCCGACGGACGAGGAAATGGAGATCGCGACACAGACCTACGCTCTGGTCGAAAAGGGAAAGCCGAGGGCATCCGAGGACAGCTG
>NZ_BAABCQ010000170.1:0-16112 GCF_039539045.1 Streptomyces marokkonensis | reverse complement strand
ACATGGCCCACGGCCAGGGCGGACTCGAGCCCGGCTGCGTGGTCCACAGCGATCGTGGCAGCGAATACACGTCAGCCCAGTTCCGGGGTTGAATTGGGAAGTTGGGACTGCGGCAGAGCTGCGGAC
The DNA here is from genome assembly GCF_039539045.1 of Streptomyces marokkonensis. Lineage (NCBI taxonomy): Bacteria > Bacillati > Actinomycetota > Actinomycetes > Kitasatosporales > Streptomycetaceae > Streptomyces > Streptomyces marokkonensis. The sequence goes on along the minus strand of NZ_BAABCQ010000170.1, from coordinate 15,986 downwards.
GCACCGGATCGTGCTTCGACAATGCTGCCGCGGAGGACTTCTGCGCCCTGCTCAAGGAGGAGATCGGCACCCGTGTCCGGCCCGACCGGGCCACTGCCCGAGCCGAGGTCTTCTCCGTCATCGAGACCCTCTACAACCGCCGCCGCCAGCGCAAGCACAAGACTTTCGGCTGCCTCACCCCGGCCGAGACCAGGCAGCGGCATCAGCACACCCTCGCGGCTTAACGATCACGTGTCCGGGATCACGGGGAAACTTCACCTGCCAGGGGAGGCTTTTGCGCGCGCCCTTGAGGAGCAGGTGACTGCGGGGCCGGTGGATCGCCGGCTCGCCTCGCCCGGGCGGTAGCAGCACAAGGCTGCGACCGCGGTCCTGCGACCGGAAACGTTCACCGGGCTGGTGCCGACGGGCCTCACGCCTGTTGAATCGAAGGGCGTAGGTAGGATGACCTGGTGTTCTCAGACGTAGGCCCCTTGAAGCTGTTGGTCGTGGCGCTCGTGGGGCTGTTCTTCCTCGGTGTGCCGTCGCTCGTTGCTCACCGCCGGAGGGTTCAGCACCTGCGGTGGGTCATCGTGGTCAATGTCATCGGCGCTTTCACCGGGCTGTTCTGGTTCGTGGCCCTGTTCATGGCGATGTCGATGGCCACCCGTCAGCCCGACCGCGCGCTGGCGCCGGGCAGTCAACTGGGCCTTTGACGACTGGCCGCCGCGTCGTCTCGCTGGCCGGCCGTTGGTACGGGTCATGCGCGAGTGGACCTCCGCCCCGGCGAATGGCCTTCTCACCGCGGGTGCGGGTGCGGGTGCGGGTGCGGCCGCCGGGTACCCCGAAGTGACCGGCACGTCCGGCGCCGCACGGCGTACCGCGGCCGCAGCACCTACGGGGGAGGCCCGGTGAGGAGGGCTGCCGGACGTCCGGGGTGCCGCACGTGGTGCGCCGCTGCCAGGCCGGTCAGCGGCAGTGCCGCGGCGTCCATTCGCCACCACCCCGGCCCCCTTGGGTGACCGCCACCGTCCTCATCCCGCGTGGCCCCGTTCTCGTTCGTCTCCGCACTGGGCTCCTTCGAGGGCGGGCAGTTTCAGCGACGCGACAGGCGCCGGACTGTCGGCCGGGGCGGTGGGAGGGCGAGCGTGCAAACACCGCGGAGCCGCCGCCGTTGCGGTCCGGCGGGGGCTCCGCGGTGCGCGCGGCTCAGTAGATGTTGGCGTTCACCTCCGGGCCGTCACCGCGGGCCGCGTTGATCTGGGCGCGCAACGAGATCTCGTCGTACACGCGGTACTCCCGCACGATCCGCCCGTTCTGGATCAGGAACTGCGAGGTGCCGAGCACGGTCACCGGCTGCCCGGTCAGTGCGCCGAACGTGGGCGTGCCCCGGTATGTGCCGTGCATGGTCCACAGGACGGCGACGCGCAGACCCGCGTACCGCTCGTTGTAGTTGGCCTGGACGTCACGGACGGCGAACTGTGCGTCCGGGAACGGGCCGACCATGGCCAGCAGATCGGCCTGGTAGCGCTCGGGGCGGATGACGGTGCGGTCACCGATGGTGTGCAGGAACAGGTCGCGCTCCACGTAGTCGTGGACCTTGTTCAGACGCCGTCGCGACCACACGTGCTCGAGGAACTCCAGCACCATCTCGCACTCGGGCCGGAACTGGTCTGGGCGCTCCCCGCTGTCACCGACCAGCAGCACTTCCTTCGGGGCGGCCTCGGTCATCGACCCGGTGTATCCCTGGAAGCGCAACCCGCGGGCGACTTCTTCCGGGGCCAGCCCCAGCTGCAGGCAGTCCGCGAGATCGTCGCGGACGACCCACTCCTCGACCATGCGGCCACGCCGGTAGAGGCAGTTGGCCACGGTGCGCTTGCGGACGGGCACGAGGCGGCCGTCCATCAGGTGCTCGTCGGCGGAGAAGACCAGGTGGGAGCTGAGGAACGCATCGTCGCCGCGTGCCTCCCACACCACGTCCTCGGCCTGCCCGATGTGCCCGGGCACGGCCGCCATGCGCATGGTGGTGCCCTCGATCACGCCGTCGCGTCCGACGACCGTACCCAGGCTGGTGTGAACGATGGAGTCCGGCTCGTAGTTCTCGACGATGTGGTCGATGTCGCGGGCCACCCAGATGCGGTCGGTGACCTCACGGATGAAGTCGTCCGGGTCGGCGTACGGCTGGAAGGCGACGGGGTCGAGCGGCATAGTGCTTCCTTGTCTCGATGTCATGATGTCTCGATCACGGCTCGGCGGGGGTCCGTCCCGCTGAACGAGGTGCGTATACGTATGTGAAGCTCAACGGGCGAACTTGTCGGCTCCCAGCTGGCTGCGGTACGTCTCCGTCATGAAGCAGGTCACCACGACGAGCCCGAGGAGCGCGCCGGCGGCGAGGTAGGCGTAGACGGCGTAGATGGTGCCGAAGGTGTTCACCAGCAGGGCAGCCACGAACGGCGTGATGCCCATGAAGACGGAGAACGAGCTGTTGTACGCGATGGCACTCGCGCTGAACCGGGTGCGCGTGGAGAAGAGTTCTGCCGCGCAGACCGTGACGATTCCCGTGAGGAAGAACTCCGGGACGATGTAGATGAGCTGGCTCGCGACGGCCGCGCCGAACGTGCCGGCCTCACCGACCATGAAGGCCAGTGGGACCAGGACGAGACACGCGACGGCTCCGGCGATCAGCATCGGCTTGCGGCCGATGCGATCGGAGAGGATGCCGGCCAGTGGCAGCATCGGGATCAGCACCGCGACGGAGATCGCGTTGGAGGCCAGCCCCATCCAGCGGGGCAGACCGAGAGTGCCGGTCAGGTACTCCGGATAGAACGTGACCCAGGTGTAGGACAGGATGGCCAGCATGATGGAGACGCCGCAGTAGACGAGGATCGGTCGCCACTGCGAGCGCAGCGCCTCACGGATCGGCGCCTTCACCACGTTGGTCCCGCCCTCGGTCGCGCGGACGAACTCCGGCGACTCCGCGATGTGCCGGCGCAGCCACAACCCGACGAGGCTCAGCGGCAGCGCCAGGAAGAACGGCACGCGCCAGCCCCACGACTCCAGATCGGGGCCCTGGAACACCCAGCTGGTCAGCGCGGCGGTGCCGGCCCCCGCGAGGATGCCGAGGAAGCAGCTGTTGGAGGCGTACGAGGTGTAGTAGGCACGGCGGTTCGGCTCCGCCCACTCCACGACGAACGCCACCGCGCCGACGTACTCGCCGCCCGAGACCATGCCCTGCACGACGCGCAGCAGCAGCAGGAGCAGCGGGGCGAGGATGCCGATCGCGTGATAGGTGGGCACCAGCCCGATCATCGCGGTGGCGACGCCCATGACGACGATGGTGTAGAGCAGCGCCTTCTTGCGGCCCGCCCTGTCGCCCCAGCGGCCGACCAGCGTTCCGCCCAGGGGACGGAACAGACAGGAGATGGCGACGATCGCGTACGTGCTGATGACCGCGACGCTCTTGTCGCTCTCGGGGAAGAAGACCGGGGCCATGATCGGGGCCATGTAGCCGTAGAGGCCGTAGTCGAACTGTTCTACGAAGTTTCCGATGCTTCCTGCGCCGATGGCGCGGCGTATCGCCTTCCGCTTCTGTGCGGCGTCCTCTGGGGCGCCGACAGCGGCGGTGGGTGGCGCTGCAGCGGACATGGCTTCTCCGATCGCGCAGATGGATGAGTGTGCATACGTATGAATTGGGTGAACTGCGGTGAACGCTAAGGAGCGTCAGGGGTGGCGTCAAGGGGGTGTGCCGACCGCTGAACCGTGGCTTCTTCAGCCGGCGGGGGGTTCGGCCGCTGGTGGCACGAGTGAGCGGAAGGTGTCCATGAGGACAGCTGCCATGTTGAAGAGGATCAGCTGTGCGCCCGCCTCCTCGGCCCCGCGGGCCGCCGCCGTCGACGGGACGATCGTCATCACAGCTCGCCCCGCCTCACGCGCGGCCCGATGGGCGCTCCCGGTGAGACCGCCAATCACGTCCGGGCCGGGGAAACCACAGTCCGCCGCGAGGTCGGACGGGCCCACCAGGATGGCGTCCACGCCCTTTGTCGCGGCGATCTCCCCGGCCGCGGCACAGGCCCGCTCCGTCTCGATCATCGCGACGACCAGGGTGTCCTCGCTCGCCGCCAGATGCTCTCGCGCCGTCACGGTGCCGAAACGCCCCGCTCTGCTGTACGTGGCGAAACCGCGTTGCCCCAGCGGGGGGTAGCGGTCCGCGGCGACAGCCCGTCGGGCGTCCTCGGCGCAGTCGACGTGGGGATGGACGATGCCCGCCACCCCGAGGTCCAGACAGCGCAGGACCAGTGCCGGTTCGGCCATACCGACACGTACCAGGACGTCGAGGCCCTGAGCCGCCGCGGCCGTCAGATGATGCTGGAGGGCGGTCATGTCGGCCGGCCCGTGCTCGCAGTCCAGGACCACATAGTCGAGCCCCGCCACTCCCGCCATCTCGACGAGCGTCTCCGACTGCAGCCGCAGCAGAGCGCCGTGCAGCCGTTCCCCGGCGGCGAGCCGCCGCTTGAGCGAGGGGCGCCGGGTCACTTGCGCCGTCATCGGGCCACCATCCCGGCCGACAGATCGATGTCGGCCCCGCACAGCCCCGGCATCCGCAGCATCGCGGTCACGGCGGAGCCGACTTCCTCCTCGGTGACCATCCGTCCGAGCGCCGCCCGCGACACGAACGCGGCCTCCGCCTCGGCACGACTGCTGCCCGCGCGTTCTGCCTCGAGCCGGAAGTTTCGTTCCATGCGCGGCCCGGAAACCGGTCCGGGGGACAAGGAGTTGACCCGCACGCCGAGCGGCCCGACCTCACAGGCGAGCGTCGTTGTGAGCCCGATGACCGCCATCTTCGACGCGCAGTACGGCGTACGACGCAGCAGTGGCCGCTTGCCGGACACGGAGGCGACGTTGATGACGTCACCGGCCCCGCGCCTGGTCATCGGAGGCAGGAAGGCGCGGCACATCAGGAACATGCCGCGCACGTTCACGGCGAAGACCTCGTCCCACTCCTGCGGGGTGACATCCGTCAGCGCCGCGACGGGCCCCGCGATCCCGGCGTTGTTGACCAGGATCGAGATCTCCTCGTCCGCGAGCTGTTCGGCGAGCGTCTCCACGTCGCCGGGCCGGGAGACGTCACAGACCCGGTGGTCGACGCCCGGGCCGAGCCGTGCGGCCGTCTCCTCGAGAGTGCGTTCAGTGCGGCCCGTGATCACCACGTGGGCCCCGTCGGACCGCAGGGACCGGGCGATGGCGCTGCCCAGGCCGTTGCCGCCGCCGCTCACCAGCGCGGTGCGGCCGGCGAGCGGCGTGGTCGTGCCGGTCACGCGCCCGCCTCCTCGTTCCACGGCAGCGCGGCGCCGGCGTACTTGGCCGCGCGTACGTCACCCGAGCGGGCGTGCCCTTCGAACAGCTCGACGCGTGCGGCGCGCCCGCACACCTCACCGAGCAGCGCGGACGAGGAGGTGTCGGTGACCTCCTGGTACGTCACCGTCTTGAGGTACTTGCCGACCCACAGACCGCCCGTATAGCGGGCCGCGCCACGGGTGGGCAGCACGTGGTTGGTGCCGATGACCTTGTCGCCGTACGACACGCACGTACCCTCGCCGAGGAACAGTGCCCCGTAGTCCCGCATCCGTTCCAGCGCCTGACGCGGGTTCTCGGTGAGGACTTCCACGTGCTCGCTGGCGTAGGAGTCGGCGACCGCGAACGCCTCGTCGAGCGAGCCGACCACGACGATCTCCCCGTGGTCGCGCCAGGCCGGGCCGGCGAAGTCCCTGGTGGGCATGGTGGGCAGGAGGCGGTCGACGTGCCGCTCGACCTCGCGGCCCAGGTCCTCGGAGGAGGTGACGAGGACGGCGGGGGAGTCGGGCCCGTGCTCGGCCTGGGACAGCAGGTCCACGGCCACGATGAAGGGGTCAGCGTGCTCGTCGGCGACGACGAGGATCTCGGTGGGCCCGGCGAACAGGTCGATGCCGACCTCGCCGAACAGTTGGCGCTTGGCCTCGGCGACGTAGGCGTTGCCAGGGCCCGCGATCATCGGCACCCGGCCGATGGTCTCCGTGCCGACGGCGAGCGCCGCGACGGCCTGCGCCCCGCCGAGCAGGTAGATCTCGTCGGCACCCGCCAGATGCATGGCGGCGACGGTCGCGGCCGGGATCTCGCCCCGGATCGGCGGGGTGCAGGCGGCCACCCGGGAGACGCCGGCCACCTTGGCCGTCACGATCGTCATGTGGGCGGAGGCGGTGAGTGGGTAACGGCCGCCGGGCACGTACGCGCCCGCGCCCGCGACCGGCACATGGCGGTGCCCGAGGCGCACGCCCGGCAGTGTCTCGATCTCGATGTCGTGCAGGGAGTCGCGTTGCGCCTGCGCGAACGTCCGTACCTGCTCCTGCACGAAGCGGATGTCGTCCAGGACGGTCGTGGGCACGCCGGACACGATCCGCGCGATGTCGTCCGGGGACAGCCGGAACGACTCCGGGTTCCAGCCGTCGAACTTCTCCGAGTACTGGCGGACGGCCTCGTCACCGCGTTCACGGATGTCGTCGAGGATCACGGCGACGCGCTCGGCGACGTCCGCGCGGGCGGCACGGACCTGACCCGCGGGGACGGCGGACTTCAGATGTCGGGGCATTGCGGCTCTTTCATGTCGGGGGAAGGAAAGCGGGTGATGTGGGGGACGCGGGCGGAATTCAGCCCGCCCGCGCGAGACGGCGGTGGGCCGCGGGCACGAGGCCGGCGAGGGCCGACGTGAGCACGTCCGGCCGCTCCCACGGCAGCAGGTGTCCGGCGTCCGGCACCTCGTGCAGCCGCGCCCCTGGGACTGCGTCGGCGATGGCCCGGTGGAAGCCGGGCGGGCACAGGATGTCCCGTGTGCCGCACACCACGGTGGTGGGGCAGCGGACGGTGCGCAGGGCGGTGAAGGCGTCCTGGCGGGTGGCCTGCGCGGTGAGCTGGGCGCGTGCGGCACGCGCGCCGACCGAGCGGGCCATGCGGCGGTAGCGCTCCGTGAGGCGGTCCGGCGCCGGATCCCGGACGAACATGCCCGGCAGCGTCCGCTCGATCACCGCGTCGAGCCGGCCGTCGCCGGCCAGCTCGTCCAGCGCGCGCCAGGCCGCGTACTGCTCGGGGCGCGGCGCCTTTGCGTTGGTGGAGACGAGACACAGCCCGGCGACGCGTTCGGGGGCCCGGCGTACTACCTCGAAGCCGACGATGGCCCCGAGGCTGAGGCCGACCAGCACGAACGGGCCCGCTGTCGCGGCCATCACGGAGTCGGCCAGCTCCCCGACGGACGGCTCGGCGAGCGTGACGTGGTGCACCGGGTGCCCGTCCGGGAAGCCGACGTCCGACCACAGGGTCGCGTCGCACAGCATGCCAGGGACGGCGACCAGTGGCAGCGGGCCGTCGGGAGGCACGGGGGCAGCGGAGACAGCGGCGGGGGAGAGGCCGGGCATCAGCGGCGCGCGGAGCGGGGCAGCAGCGCGTACGGGGCCACGTACCCGTTGTGGTCGATGCCCAGACCGGCGTCGGCGGCGGCCTTGACGACCTCGTCGTCCCATTCCAGACGGACCCGGCCGTCACCGGAGTTGACCACGAGCAGGTCGCCCCGGTCGTCGCCGATGTTGCGCAGGGTCCGCCAGGCGTCCTGCGGCACGGAGAGCATGTCGCGCGGGCCCAGTCGCACCGAGACCGGGTCCGTGCGGTTGAGGGTGATCTCCCACAGGCCGTCCTTGACGATGAGCGTCTGGGTCTCGTGCTGGCGGTGCGTGGAGACACCCTGGCCCGGGTCCGCGCGCAGCCAGGCGATGTTGTGGCCGTGCGGGTTGAAGATCCGCGGCTCCTGGTGCGGGTCCTCGGTCATGCCGTACCCGATGACGCAGCTCAGGCCGGCGCCCGCGCCGGGCAGTGCGCTGTCGAGGAACGGGTGCTCGGACCAGACGAGCTCGTCCGTCGCCGCGACCCGGCGCTTCATCTCCTCGGAGCTGTAGCGGCGCAGCCGGTCCATGTGCTCCTGTGCCATCGGCTGCACCAGCTCCGTGCCCTCGGGGACCTCGTCCCCGGCGACGGTGTCGACGAGCCGGTCGTCGGCGGTCAGGTACAGACCGTGTTCCTCGGCCTCGCGCAGCACGGACGGACCCCAGATGATGCCGCCGGTGTCGTCCATGCCGAGCGTGGTGAACAGCCAGCCGTCGTCCGGGCCGGTGTTGGTGAACCCCCGGAAGATCCAGGTCGGGACGGAGACGATGTCCCCGGCGCGCAGTGGCAGCTCGCCCTCGGTGCCGTCGACGCCCCAGCGCAGCAGGTACTCGCCGTCGGTGCAGACGAACACCTCGGCCGTGTAGTGCAGGTGCAGGTTGTTGGTGATGCCGTGGGGCATGGCCGCGGCACCGATGTTGTACCCGTGCGGGAGGCGCAGGTTGACGACCTGGCCGGCCGCCTGCGACACCCCCGGGCCGATCATCGCGTAGTTCTCCTTGCGGTCCGAGCCCGGAGTTCGGCAGTCGATGAAGGCCTGGTTGCAGGAGACGAAGTCGCTGCGGCGGATCGTGCGCCGCTTCAGTTCGGAGGGGGACACGACGGCATCGGGCATGAGGACTCCTCAGGGCTGGGGACATCCCGTGAACAGTGCGGGGGCAGTCCCGAACGGGGCGTGAATACGTATGTACGACCATGACAGGACGCGCGACGAGTAATGTCAAGAGGTCGGCCGCAATTGCCGAAAGTCCTCACGCAGAGCAGAGTGCCGTCACTGCGCACAACCCCTGCACGGAGCGTCCATCTGGTACATACGTATCCTTGGACGGGGACGCCGGGTCACGCCGGCGCGGTGGGTGTTGACGGAAGAGGGGCGATGACGACGATCACGAGTCATGACGTGGCGAGGCTGGCGGGCGTCTCCCAGCCGACGGTGTCCCGCGCCCTGCGCGACGACCCCCGGGTGTCGCCGGCGACGAAAGAGAAGGTCAGGAAGGCGGCACGCGCGCTGAACTATGTGCCGAGCGAGGTGGGCCGGTCCCTGTCCACCCGCTCCACGCGGCGGATCGGCGTCATCGTGACCGACCTGACGAACCCCTTCTACCCGCATGTCGTCGCACCCCTGCACGACGAGCTGGAAAGCCTCGGCTACCGGATGATGCTTCTCACCGAGCGCTCCGACGAGGCGGTCGCCGAGGAGAACCTCCTGGATCAGTCGCTCGACGGCGTGGTCCTCGCTACGGCCACCACCGACTCCCGCCTCCCGGCCCAGCTCGACCGCCGCGACATCCCGTACGTGTTCCTCAACCGCGACACCGGCAGGGCCGGCGACTACGCCTCCGTCGTCGACAACGAGGGCGGCGGCCGCCTCGTGGCCCGGGAGATCGCCGCACTCGGGCACCGTCGCGTCGCGGGCGTCTTCGGCGCAGCCAACACCACTACGGGGCGCGAACGGGAGCTCGGCTTCCGCCTGGCCCTCGCCGACGAGGGCATCGGCCTGCCCGAGGACGGGGTCGTCCGGGGGCCCTTCGAGTACGACACCGGATACCGGGCCCTGCCCCGGCTGCTGGACGCGGCGCAGCGGCCCACCGCCGTGTTCTGCGGCAACGACGTGGTCGCGGTCGGTGTCCTCAACGCCGCCCGCGCCGCCGGCCTGCGCGTCCCCGAGGACCTCACCGTCGTCGGCTTCGACGACCTTCCCATGGCGTCCTGGGAGGTGCTTCGCCTCACCACGGTCCGCCACGACCTGCCGGAGCTGGCCCGCCAGGCGGCACGCCTGCTGGTCCGCCGCATCACGGGCGACGCGGACTCCGCCGGCGAACGCCTGGTCCTGCCGACCGAGTTCGTTCCGCGGGGGACGCACGGGCGGCCGTCGGCGTGAGCCCTCAGTGCCGCACCGTGTCGGCCGGTACGGGCGTCTCGGCTGCGGCATGGAGCCCTGTCGGCGGTCGGGCAGCGGGCCGACACTGACGGACTGTTCCCACTCCGACGAGCACGGCGGCGAGTCCGAGCGACAGCCACAGTTCGAGCCGGTGTCCGGGCAGGACCGCCATAAGCACCAGCACACCCGTGATGAAGGCGATCGTCGCGAGCGTCAGGTAGGGGAATCCCCACATCCGTACCTCGGTCGGCTGGGGTTCCCTGCGCCGGGTCGCGTACTGGGTGAGCGCGATGACCAGGTACATCATCAGCGCGATCGCCCCGCTGGACGCGATGAGGTACGTGAACACCTTCGGCAGCAGGTAGTTGGCGATCACGGCGGCGACGCCGATGACCGTGGAGGCGAGGACCGCGGTACGCGGCACCCCCGACGTGGACGTGACGGCGAAGGCCGCCGGGGCGTCACCGCGCCGGGCCAGCGAGAAGGCCATGCGGGAAGCGGTGTAGACCGCCGAGTTCAGGCAGCTGCTGACTGCGACGACGAGGACGACGTCCATGATGCGTCCGGCGCCGGGGACGTTCATGTGGTCGAGCACCGCCTGGTAGGAGCCGTCGGCGAGGGCGTCGGAGTTCCAGGGCACGAGGGCGACGACGAAGAAGATCGAACCGACGTAGAAAAGACCCAGCCGCCAGACGACTGCGCGCACGGCCTTCTTGATGTTCTTCCTCGGCTCTTCGGACTCGGCGGCGGCGATGGTGACGATCTCGCTCCCCTGGAAACTGAACATTGCCGTGAGCAGCCCGGCGAGTACGGCCATGGCGCCCTTCGGCGCGAACCCGCCCTCGCTCCACAGGTGGCTGACGCCGTGGGCGTCGGACCCCGGCAGCAGCCCGAGGACGGCGAGCACCCCGAGGACGAGGAACGCCACGATCGCGACGACCTTCAGGAGCGCGAACCAGTACTCGAACTCGCCGTAGTTGCGTACGGCGAGAAGGTTGCTGCCGGCCAGGACGGCGATCAGCACCAGGGCCGGTATCCAGCTGGGCAGCCCGAAGAGACCGCCGAGTACCTCGCCGGCGGCGATCGCCTCGATGGGGATGACGAGGATGTAGAACCACCAGTACAGCCAGCCGATGGAGAACCCTGCCCAGCGGCCCAGGGCGCGGTCGGCGTACGTCGAGAACGAGCCGGTGTCGGGGTGGGCGACCGCCATCTCCCCGAGCATCTGCATGACCAGGACGACCAGGGCGGCCGCCAGGAGGAACGAGATCAGCACGGCGGGCCCGGCCGCCGCGACGGCGGTGGAGGAGCCGACGAACAGACCGGCCCCGATCACGCCCCCTATGGAGATCATGGTGATCTGGCGGCTCTTGAGCCCCTGAGTGAGGGAGGTGCCGTGCGTGTCCGACGGGGGAGCGGGTGAAGAGCGGTGGTGCATGGGAGACCTCGGGGGAGAGGGGAGCGGAAGCCCGGCCGGAGGAGGGGCGGGCCGTGCCGTCCACGGCCGCCGGAGCGCCCGCGCCGAGTGCCGCGGGGCGCTCCGGGTGCCCTGCCGCCCCGCCCGCGAGGCCGGTGCCGTGACGGCGGCGGGTCAGAGCCGTTCGCGCAGTGGCGCGGGGACGGAGTCGAACGCCGAGGACGTACGGCCGACCCGGTCGATGCGCACTGTGGCCGTCGCCCCGTGTGCGGCGAGGCCCTCGAAGGCGGAGACGCGCTCCACGGCGGGCGCCAGCGCGGCCGTGCCCTCTACGGTCGCCCGCTGGTAGGTGAGCGGCTTGAGGAAGCGCGAGACCGACAGGCCCGCGTTGTAGCGGGCGGTCTTGCCGGTGGGCAGAACGTGGTTCGTGCCCGCGATGCCCTTGTCGGAGTACGCCACGGTGGACCACGGGCCGATGAACAGCGAGCCGTAGTTGGTGAGGTTACGCAGGTAGAAGTCGTCGTCCTCGGTGTGCACCTCCAGGTGCTCGGGGCCCAGGACGTCGGCGACGGCGACCGCGTCGTCCCGGTCCCGTACGACGATCACGGAGCCGAAATCACGCCACGCCGGCCCCGCGATGTCCCGCGTCGTCAGTTTCTCCAACTGGCTCTCGACCTCGGCGGCGACCGCGCGGCCCATCGCCTCTGACGTGGTGATGAGCGCGGCCGGTGAATTGGGGCCGTGCTCGGCCTGACCGAGCAGGTCGGCCGCGGCCCATGCCGGATCGGCGCTGTCGTCGGCGATCACCGCGACCTCGGACGGGCCCGCGAGCAGATCGATGCCGACGCGCCCGAACAGCTGTCGCTTGGCTTCCGTGACGAAGGCGTTGCCCGCGCCGACCAGCATGTCGACCGGTGCTTCCCCGAGGAGACCGAAGGCCATCGCGCCCAGCGCCTGGACACCGCCGACGGCGAACACCCGGTCCGCCCGGGACAGGTGGGCGCCGTACAGGACCGCGGGATGGGCGCCGTGCTCGCCGGACGGCGGCGTGCACGCCACGACCGTCGGCACACCGGCCGTCTTCGCGACGTTGACGGTCATGAAGGCGCTGGCCAGCAGGGGGAACCGGCCCGCCGGCAGGTACGCCCCGACACGGGAGACGGGGACGTACCGCTGGCCACAGTTCACCCCGGGGGCCAGCTCGATCTCGAAGTCGGTCAGGTGCTCGCGCTGCGCGGCGGCGAAGCGGTGTGTGCGCTCGTACCCCATCTCCAGCGCGGTTCGGACGTCCGGGGGCAGCGCGTCCCCGGACTTCTGCAGCTCGGCCTCGCCGATCTCCAGGTCGCCTGACCAGCCGTCGAGCTCCTCGGCGTAGGCGCGGACCGCGTCCATGCCCTTGCGCTCGATCTCCCGCAGCATCTGCGAGACCCGCTCGACGACCTTGGGGTCGCGCTGGGCGGGGGGACCGTCGACGGCGGGCTTCTTCAGCCACTGGAGAGGGGGCAGGGCCTGTGCTTCTTCGTGCGTGATCTGCATGCCGGGAACGCTAAGGGCGACGCAGCCACAGGACTAGATGGGCAAGCCCTGAGCGAGTCACAGGGTTTCCCTGTGTCTCGCTCGGTATGCGGGTCACACCGACAGGTTTTGGCGCAGCTCCCGCAACGTGTCCTCGGCAAGCCGGGCCAGTTCCCGGGTGGCACGCGACAGAGGCCGGCCTCGGCGGCGGACGAGCGCGATCGTGTCGTACAGCGGCTCGGCGAACGACGCGGTGTACAGCCCCGACGGGAACGACGGGCCGCTGATGACCGCGCGGCTGGCGATCGTGTCCCCGACGCCGACTGCGGCCAGCTTCACGGCTGCCTCGACGTGCTCCAGCTCGATGAGCGGATCGATCCGCACGCCGGCCAGCTGGGCGCGCTCCGCGAGCTGCCGCCGCGTCGGGTCCTGCCACCCGTAGTGGGCGTCGTACAGCACCAGGGGGGCGTGCGAGAACGCCTTGATGGTCACGGGCGTGCGCGTGCGCTCCGGGTCGGCGCTGACGTAGAACACTTCGTCGCGCAGCAACGGTGTGACCGCGAGTTCCTCGTCGTCGACCGGAAGGACGACGAGCCCGGCCTCGATGCGCCCCGCGGCCACGGCGGCGGCGGTCTCCGCGGAGTTCTGGCCGACGAGCCGGACCCGGACCTCGGGGTAGCGGGCATGAAACATCTGCACAAGGTCGGCCAGCAGGTAGTAGTCGGCGTTCCGCAGCACTCCGAACGTCGCCGTACCGCCGCCCAGTGAGCCCAGCGAGTGCACAGCGCGGATCCCGCTGTCCGCCGCCTCCAGGGCTTCCTGCGCGTACGGCAGCAGCTCCTGGCCGGCGGTCGTGAGGGTGAGCGTCCGACTGCCGCGGACGAACAGCTCCGTGTCCAATTCCGCCTCCAGGCGGCGCACCAGCTCGGAGGCCGAGGCCTGGGCGATGTCCATGGCCTTGGCCGCGGCGGTGAACGACCCGAGCCGCTCGGCCTCCACGAAAGCCCTGAGCTGGTTGAGGGTCATGCCGCCCGTCCTTCCCGGACAAGGACGGGCGGAACGAACGAGGGCCGGGTGACAGGCATGCCGGAACCTTAACGGGGCCCGCGGTTGCCTGCCGAAACGCAGGCCCCAGGGTTTTCCTGTGGATGCCACAGGAGAGGCAGGTGTTGTCCCGCGCACGGCCGGAATGATTCGCTGCTGCGCACCCTCTTCTTCCGCAGCCCCGAATACGGAAGGTGCCCTCCTTCATGCCCACCCCTCTGCCGATCGGCCTGGTGCAGGCGGCCGCCTTCCACCACGCCGACGACAGCCTCGGCCTGTTCGCCGACCAGGTGCGCCGGCTCGCCCGTACACACCCGGCCGTCCGGCTGTTCACTTTCCCCGAACTGCACGTCTGCGGGCACCGGCCGGATGAGGACCCCGAGCAGGTCATGCGCGCCGCGGCACAGGAACTCGATGGCCCCAGAGGCACGATGCTGGCCGGCCTGGCCCGCGAACTCGGGCTGTGGCTCGTCCCTGGAAGCGTCTACGAACGCGGTGAGGACGGGCGGATCTACAACACGGCACCGGTGTACGCGCCCGACGGAAGGCGGGTCACCGAATATCGCAAGGTCTTCCCCTGGCACCCCTACGAGACCACGGCGGCCGGTGACCGCTTCGTCGTCTTCGACCTGGAGGGCCACGGACGCGTGGGCCTGTCGATCTGTTACGACGCCTGGTTCCCGGAGACCACACGGCATCTGGCGTGGCAGGGCGCCGACCTCGTGCTGAACCTCGTACGCACCCCGACCGTCGACCGCGCCCAGGAACTCGTCCTCGCTCGCGCGAACGCGATCGTCAACCAAGTCTTCATGGCCAGCGTGAACGCCGCGCCCCCGGACGGTGCAGGCCGCAGCGTCATAGTGGACCCCGAAGGTCGCGTCCGCGCCGAGTCGGGTTCCGAACCGGAGATCGTCATGACGGACGTCCTCGACCTCGCCGAGACCCGCCGGGTCCGCGAGTACGGCACCGCGGGACTCACTCGCGTCTGGGACCCGTTCGAGAACGGCCGGCAGCCCCTGAAACTCCCCCTGTACGAGGGCCGGATCGACCCGGTGAAGTGGCGCCGTGGAGCGCCACGCCGGTGACCGGCCAGAACCTTGGCAGCGCCTGCACCAGGCGTCGGCCTTTCCTGGAGCGGTGCCCGTGGTATCGCCTGGCGGGGCACTCACGCCGCGAGGTACCCGCCGTTCACGGCGAGTACCGTGCCTGTGACGAAGGCGGCGTCGGCTCCCGCCAGGAAGGCGACGGCGCCGGCCACTTCGCCATCTTCCTGCTCCGGCAGTTCTTTCTCGCCGTACCCCGCGAACTCGTCGAAGCCGCCCGCATGGACGGTCTCGGCTGGTGGGGCGTCTTCTGGAAGATCCACCTGCCACTTTCCCGCCCCGCCCTCATCGCACCGAACCCAGCCGCCAGCTCGGCACGATCGCACTCAGCCGCTACATACGCGAGGCCGTCGACCTCCTGGCCGCCCTTGCGCTCACACTGGAACGGGCCATGACGACTGTCCGGAAGAAGGCGTACGTGATCCTCGACGGCACCCGTGCTGCCTATCGACCGCATCGCCGCCGACCAGCCGTACTACTCCGGAAAGGAGAAGTACCACGGGATGAACGTGCAAGTCCTTGCGGAATCAGCCGGACGTCTGATCTGGGTCTCGGACGCACTGCCGGGAGCCACCCACGACCTGACCACGGCGCGGGCCCACGACATTCCGGCCTCCCTCGCCGCGGAGGACATCAAGTGCTGGGCCGACAAGGCGTACCAGCGCGCAGGTCCTGCTGTCCGTTTCCCGTTCCGGGGCAATGCCTGCGAGGCCGGCGCCGACGTCACAACCGGGACCACACGAAGCCCCGCAGCCTCGGCGAACAAGCCGTGGCGATCCTCAAGCCCCGGCGGCCCCTGCGGAAGCTCCGCTGCATCACCACCCGCATCACAGCCGTCGTCCGAGCCGTCGTCGCCCTCGAACGCGACACCTGATCAAGAGATGACGTCGGACTCGACGCTGTGTCTCCGGCCGGCAGCGGACCTGACGCCCAGCTCCCAGCCGTGTAGCTGGGCCGTGGGGGAAGCCGGGAGAGAGGCCCGAGCGGCGGCAGAGCCCTGAACTGACGGCGCGGGCCAGTCCGAGGCCCGGGAAAGGAGGTGCTACTCGTTGTCGGTCTCCGTATCAGCCCCATATTCCGAAGTCGA
>NZ_BAABCQ010000169.1:0-16447 GCF_039539045.1 Streptomyces marokkonensis | reverse complement strand
CCCGCCTGCACAACCTCACCCTCGCCGGGTGACGAAGGAACAAGCAGGTCGGCGAGCACGTCATGGATCATTTACGGGACAACGCTTACAGTTACCACATACCGAAGTCGCACAACAGCGAACACGAGGGAAAAGAATGAGCATCATTCGTCCGGCAAATTTTTACCACTTCGGCATTGCGGTGGAAGATCTGGAAGCATCTTCACGTGAAATCACGTCCATTACCGGTAGTCGATGGATTGAGCCACTTGAGTTCGAGCAGCTGACGCGTTTCAATGGCGTGGACCGGGAAATGCGGTTCACGGTAACCTATTCTTTGGAAGCTCCGCACCATGAGCTGATCCAAGTTGCCCCTGGAACGCCCTTTGAAAGTCCCTCACGGGAAGGGACCGTTCACCACCTGGGCTACTGGACAGAGGACTTCAAGGGCGACCTCAAGCGCATGCGGGAACTCGGCTACCAGGAAGAGGTGGTCGGGCTCGATGAGCACCGCGAGCCGTGGGGCTTCGCGTATTTCGTCACCCGCAGCGGCAGGCGCATCGAGATAGCCGATCGCTCCACCTTCGAACCGACTTGGGATGAGTTCCTCCTCAAATATGCGGCCGGCGATAAGTGATCGTTGCGTTTGCGGGCGGGGTGAATCCCGATCGTCATCCTGCTCGGTTCATGCGTCGTGTGCGGGTGACGACCTGAGCCGGGTCATGACCACCTTGGAGAATCGGCCCGTGGTGGGCCAACTGCCGCTGGCTACGGGCCTTCGACACGCAGACGTTGAGGAGAACACTCCGCACCGCGTACGGAAAGCGTGTCCGAAGTCGGTGGTGGCCGCGACGGCCGTCACGGTCGGCCCTTCGGCCTTCGTGCGCTTCAACGCTCGTCCAGGACGGCCGGTCCGCTCGGCAGTCAGCAGCGGTAGGGGCGACGACGGCTTCCCGTGGAAGTCCGAGCAATTCGCTGCCTTTGTGATGCTGAAGTGCCTTGCGCCGGTAACCAGAAGGCAGAGCCGGGACAGGAGAGCCTCACGGGCCTGGGAGCTGACGGTACCGGCCTGCGCGAACGTCCCCTTCCCCACCGTCCGCACCATCAAGGCCAGCCCCCGCTGTGGTCACGCGGCATGCTCATCCCGGTGGACACCGACTGAGGTCTACTCAAAGGAGAAGGACGTATGAGTCAGCGCATCGGTCCGGCCCCGGACACACACCGTGAGCCCGCCACGAGCCCGCTGGTGGTGCTCCACCAGTGCCCGGTGCCCGGGTTCGGCACCGTTTCCTTCCGCAGGCTCGTTCCGGACCAGGACGCGGCCGTCGTCCATGCCTGGGTGGATGACGAGCGCGCTCGATTCTGGGGCATGGTCGGCCACACCGTGGAGCAGGTACGCGAGGTGTACGCCTTCGTCGATGGCCTGAACACCCATCACGCGTACCTGGCGGAACATGACGGCCGTCCTGTCTGCCTGCTCCAGACCTACCAACCGGAACACGACCCTCTGAGTGATCACTATGCCGTGCGGCCCGGAGACGTCGGCATCCACTTGCTTTTCGCACCTCCCGAGGGCGAGCCTCGGCACGGATTCGGCGGTGCATTGCTAGATGCCGTGGTCAGCTTCGTCTGTGCCGATCCGGGACATCTGCGTATCGTCGGCGAGCCGGATGCCCGAAACTCCAAGGCTCATCGGCTGCTGCTCCGTGGGGGCTTCACGATGGGCGACGAAATCACGATGGAGCACAAGACCGCTCGGCTGTTCTTCCTCGAACTCGGCACACAGCTTTCCACCGGCGGCCGAACCACGACGGCCCCGGACAGTCCGGCATGTTCCGGTCCCTGAGCGTGTGCGTCGCGGCGCATGCCCGGATCGTTTCTGCAGATGTACTCCGTTCCCCCTGAGGAAGTAGGAAGTGTGCCTGAGAATGTGTCGTCGGATACCGGGCGGATTCCCCTGTCGTCACGCCAGGACTGGTGCTGGGAGTGGACCCGCAGTTACGACCCGGCTTCCTATTCGATGGATCTGACGTGGGCCCTGCGGCTGAGAGGGTCCCTCGACGTCGGGGCCTTGCGTGACGCCGTCGCCGAAGTCACGTCACGGCACGACGCACTGCGGTTGGCCCTTGTCACCGGGACCGCGCATCCGTTGGACGACCCGCGGCCCGTCCAGCGAGTCACCGGCGGGTACGTACCCCTGGACGTGGTCGGCGTGGGCGCCTCGCATTCCTCGGAGGAGGCGATCGACAGGATCACCTCTCTGCCCCTCGACCTCACAGGTCCGCTGGTCCGGCTCACCCTGATCCGGCTCGCCCCCGACGAGCACGTCTTCGTCCTCGCCTTCCATCACATGGTCTTCGACGGGGCTAGTCGCAGGATCCTGATGCGCGAGCTCACGGAAGCGTACAACCGTCGTATGGGCGCGATGTCGACGCCGGCTCCCACGGCTGACTTCTCCTACGTCGATTTCGCCCGCCGTGACAACGCCCCTGACGTCCTCGCCTCCAAGAGGCTCCGCGTGGCGGACCGGGCACGGGTACTGCGCGAGCACGGCAGCGCCGAACCGTTGGGCGGCACCGGGGTGGCCTTGTCCGCTCTGACGGGTGACTACCGCCTCATACCCATGACCTTCACCACCGGGCAGGTCACGAGTATCCGGAGATCCGCGCGGGCCGCGCGGATCTCCGTGTACTCCCTGTTGCTCGCCGCCCTGGTCCGGTCGGTCGGCGAGGTGTACGGAAGGGACCGTCTGGTGGGCACCACCATCGCGCACGGGCGCACGGAAGCGGGCAGCACGTCCGCCATAGGGTTGTTCTGCGCGCCTGTGGAAATGGCCTTCGATCTCGGCGTGCGAGACCCCGCCGACTTTCTCCACCACGTCCACGGCGCAGTACGGCACGCGGCGAACCTCGCAGATCTGCCGTCCGGAGAAAAAGCCTCATCGGTTCTGGTTCGTGAGGGGGACGACGCGTTCTTCCGGACCTGCCTGTCCCATCTGGATTTTCGGCTCACCGGCATCACCGGACTCGTCCTCGACCGCCCGGACGGGCCCATACCGTTCCACGGCCTGGACGCCCGGCTGTGGGAGTATCCGCGCACGTTTCCCGAGCTGATCTACGCCTCGGCTCAAGCCGCTCGGGGCAACGCCGGCACGCTCTTCCTCGACCTGCGCATGTCTGACGGTGAGCTGACCGGCTTCCTCTGCTACGAGGCCGGCTACCACGACGAAAGCAGCGTCCGCGCCGTCGCAGACCTGTTCCGACGCCTGACGGTTCAGCTGCCGCTGTTGACGGGGCGCCTGCAGGGGGCCTGAAACACGAAGGGCTTCCATCTGTTCGGTCAAGGTCTGCGGGCTTGCCCAGGCTGTCTGCGCATGCCCCGGGTCGGTAGCGGGTGCGGTGCTCGAGCATGGCGTGCAGAACGTCGACGCGGCGGCCGGTGGGGCGGATGATCGCTGCGTTGTGGCACTTCTCTTCCGCCCGCTTTCCTACGCCGGCACCAACCGCATAACCCGTGTTGAACTATTCGTGGTCAAGTCCCGTACCGGGCGAATCCGACCGGCTTGCCCTCCCTGCCGGCACGTCTCAATCGGCGTGCGTCAACGGACGAACCTCACCAACGGCCCCGTAATCACTGGAGATTTGCCGGGAGAACCCGAGGTCCACGGCGCGCTGTCACTCGCGCAGCCCACTGGCTATGATCATCTGGCCATCGACCTCGTACTGAGGTTCCTCACGTGCGGAAGACCGGATGACCGACACCCCTCCAGTTCTGATCCCACAGTTTGAAGACGACCGTCTGGTCCTGACGAAAAACCAGAGCGAGCGTGGGTCGTACAGCCTCATCTGCGGTCGTACAGAAGACAGCGAACGCGTCTCCCTGTCCTTCGCAGAGGCGCTGCACGCGCGAATCCATCCGCTGGGCACCGCCGAGACCGTTCTGCGGGCTTGGGCCAACGGTGTTCTGGTCCAGGAGGAAACGCCGTTGATCGACCCGACGAGCGCGGCCCCTGTAAGGGTCCGGGCCGGCGCCGTGGTGCTCCGGCACGGTCACATGCTGCTGATTGAACTGCGGGAGGGAGACGACACCTACTACGAGATCCCGGGAGGCGGCGTCGAGGCGGGCGAAACTTTGCACGAAGCTGTGATCCGTGAACTGCGCGAGGAAAGCGGGTTGTCGGCCGGCGTGGTCCAGGAAGTGGCCCAAGTCTGGAAAGGGGGCCGCCGCGAGCATTACTTCCTCCTGGAAGCCGGTGGAGAACTGGGCACCGACGAGGAACTGGACAATCATGGCGGCACCCCCGTATGGGTTCCCGTGAGCGACCTCGCGGCAGCTCCGGTGTGGCCTCGGCGCCTCGCGTGGCGGATCGCCCACTGGTACCGGGCGGGCTGGCCCACCGAGCCCGCGCAGTTGGCGGACGGCATCCACGATCTCAAAGCGCCCTGCACGTGGTGAGTGACACCGTGCCGCAGGCGAGTCACCGCCTCTCGCGATGCCGTCGGCCGTTTGGCCCGTCTGCACGGGCCTGACTGCCGGTGATCGTCCGTCCGCCACCCGTGCGGGCGGGACATCCCCCTCTGTCCTGAGTACGGCCGTACCTGGAAAGCGGGGCAACCAGAGGAGTATGCCTGTGAAGTGGGCGATGGTACTGGAACCCATGCGTCGATGGGCGGGGCAGCGCGCGAGCCTCGGCCGCGAGCGAATGGAGTTGCTGCAACCGCTGCGGACGTACCGCCTCATGTCGGCCGGCCTGCTGGTCACCCATCTCCTGACAGCGGCGCTGCCCACGGCCAGTGCCGTGACGATCGGCTGGCTGACCACGCGGCTGGCCGGGGTCGTCCGCACAGATGCGGACGCGGGTACGATGACGGCGCCGCTCCTTTGCGTCATCCTCCTGATGCTCTCCGAGGAACTGATGGTGGCTTGCCGAGATGTGCTGCAGCGTGTGCTCGCCCGGCATGTGGACGGTCGTGCCAGAGAGCGCATCCGGTCGCTCGTCACACAGCCGCGCGGGATCGTCCACATGGAGAACGCGGAGTATCTCGACGATGTCAGTCGCGCCTCGGCGATCGGTCCTGGAACGTTCCGTTCACCGGGAAGGGCCGCGGTGGGGCAGGTCCTGTTGACCTTCCGGGTGCTTTCGGCTTGCGCGGCCGCCGTCCTCCTGGGCATCCACTTCCCCCTACTGGCGGCGGGGTTGCTCGCCGCCTCTCTCCTCATGCGGTCCGTCATCCGCCGACAGTGGATGTATCTCGCCTCCGTCATGAGCACCGGCGAGCGCGGCGCACGGCGCGTCCGCTACTGGACGGATGTGGCGGGCGGACGGGAGGCGGCCAAGGAGGTACGGCTCTTCGGACTGGCCGAGTGGTCCGTTCGTCGCCGCACCCGCGAGGCGCTCGATGCAGCGGACGCCCTGTGGCAGTCCAGAGCCCAAGTCCTGGGCAGGCAGTGGTGGACGATAGGCATCGCCCTGGGCTCGGCCGCCGCCTCGCTCCTCATACCCGGGATCGCCTTCCGCAGAGGCGAGATCAGTGTCGGCGAGCTGATGACGTGCCTCACGGCCGCCGGGGTGGTCTTCCAGATCAGCTTCATGGGCATGGAGGCCTACGACATCGAGTACGGCCTCGACTCGGTGAAGGCACTGCGACGCCTCGAAGCACAGACGGAGAGCAACGGCGCCGCCGTCGCGGTGGACGCGCCGGACAGCAGCCGCGCCACACCGGCGGAGATCGTCCTGGAGAAGGTGACGTTCCGCTACACCGGCTCCGACCGGCCCGTCCTGAACAATCTCGACCTGCGCATACACCCGGGCGAAGTCCTCGCCGTCGTAGGGCACAGCGGCGCCGGCAAGACCACCCTGATCAAGCTCCTGACCGGCCTGTACGAACCGGGCGACGGCCGGATCACCGTTGACGGCACCGATCTTTCGGACATCGACGCGGAAGCCTGGCGCAGTCGGCTCACGGTCGTCTTCCAGGACTTCAACCGCTACCCGCTCAGCGCCGCCCAGAATGTGGCCATGGGAGCGCCCGAGGCCCTGCACGACACCACCCGGGCCGTGCGGGCCCTGGCACAGATCAGCGGCGGCACCCTGCCGGCGAGCCTGCCCTCCGGCGCGGACACGGTGCTCTGGAGCGAGCAGACCGGTGGCGTCGATCTCTCCGGAGGCCAGTGGCAGCAGGTCGCGGTGGCACGCGCCATGTTCGCCGCCTGGCACGGCCGGGAGCTGATCATCCTGGACGAGCCGACCGCGCATCTCGACGTCGAGACGGAGTCCGACTTCTACCAGCGTGTGGTGGCCGAGGTGCGAGGACGCAGCGTCGTCCTCATCTCGCACCGCATGTCCACGGTCCGGCACGCCGACAGGATCGTCCTCCTCGATGGCGGAAGGGTCGCGGAAAGCGGTAGTCACAGCGAACTCATGGCCGCAGGCGGGGAGTACGCGCGGCTCTTCCGGCTCCAGGCCGAGCGCTTCAACGGACCGGACGCTTCCGTCGCAGAGGTCCGGTCCGCATGACGCGGCGGCGCAGCGCAGGCCCGAGTCCCCTCACCCAAGGCTGAGCAGAGATGAAGATGACAAGGAAGCATCAACTGCTGCGACCGATCGCCGCAATGACGTGGCGTACGAACCGACGTGCCTCCCTGCTCGTCACCGCGCTGGTCGTGTTGCAGGCCGGGGCAGTCGCCATGAACGGCCTGAGCCAGCGATGGGTCATCGACTCGGCCGGCCTCGACACGATGACGGGGCTCCTCGCCGCGGTCGTGGTGGGCGCTCTCTCCCATGCCGTGATGGCGGCCGGCGGCCGCTACCAGAGCAATCTGCAGTCGGATCTCGCCGACCGGGTCGACGTCCAGGTCAACGAGGATGTCCTGACGATGGTGGCGGGGGTCCCCACCATCGACCATCTGGAGCGGCCCGACTATCTCGACCGGATCTCCGTGCTGAGGCACGGGACCCGGTCCCTGGCCGCAGCGGGCTGGCTGCTCGCGGACGCCGGCGCGGCCGCCGCGAGCATACTGCTGTCCCTGTGGCTGCTGATCGGGGTACACCCGGCTCTCGCCCTTCTCGCGGTGTTCGCGATACCCCCGCTGTGGGTCGCAAGCCGGGGCGAGCGGATGGTGCGACAGGCGCGCGACGCGGGCGCTCAGCATGAACGCAGGGAGGAAGCCGTCCACGATCTGTTCACCGACGTCGCCCGGAACAAGGAGATCCGCACATCGCGAGCGGGCCGGAGGCTGAACGATGAGGCGTCCGCCTCCTGGGACGCCTGGAACCTGCGGCTGACCAACGCGGAACTCGGCTCCGTGCTGTGGCAGTTGGGCGGCTGGCTGGTCTACTCCGCCGGCTTCGGGGTGACCCTGGTCGTGGTGATCGCGATGGCGGCCGACGGCCGCGCCTCGCTCGGCGATCTGGCCCTGGTGCTGGCGCTCGGTATGCGCATGCGGTGGCAGGTCCGTTTCGTCGTCGACAACTTCCTGCGGCTGGCGGAGGCCGGTCAGGCCACCCGCCACTTCTCGTGGCTGACGTCCTACGCCGCGCAACGTGCGGGCAAGGGAACGGTTGCCCCTGGCCGGTCACTGCATGACGGCATCGTGCTGCGCGACGTGCACTTCACCTATCCCGGTGCCGAGGCGGCAGCGCTCAACGCCATCGACCTCACTCTTCGCCCCGGCAGGACCGTCGCCCTGGTCGGCGACAACGGAGCCGGAAAGACGACGCTGGCGAAGCTGCTGACCGGTATGCACGCTCCGGACACCGGTTCCGTCACGGTCGACGGAGTCCACCTCGATGCACTGGATGTGGACAGCTGGCGGCTCCGCACGTCGGCCACCTACCAGGACTTCGTGAAGTTCGAGGTACCCGTGTCCGAGGCTGTGGGCATCGGCAGGCTCACGCCGCCCGCCCCGCCGGAGGAGATCGCCGACGCCCTGGACCGGGCCGGTGCCGCCCGCTTCGTTGATCGCCTCCCGGACGGCGTCGACACCCAACTCGGTCTGCTCCACGAGGGCGTGGATCTGTCGCACGGTCAGTGGCAGCGTGTCGCACTCGCCCGGGGGCTGCTGCGCACGGACGTGTCGCTGCTCGTACTGGACGAGCCGACCGCCGCGCTCGACCCCCAGGCGGAGCAGGATCTGTACGAACGGTTCACACGGGAGACCCGGGCCAACCCCGGACGGGTCACTCTTCTGGTCTCCCATCGATTCAGCACCGTGCACATGGCGGACGAGATCGTCGTCATGAAGAACGGCCGGGTGACGGAGCACGGCTCGCACGCGGAGCTGATGGCGGCCCGGGGACATTACTGCGATCTCTTCACCAAGCAGGCCATGGGCTACGCGGACGCCGGGGAGGTGCCCGAGGTGGGACAAGCCCTCTCGTGAGCTCAGGCGCGGCTCGGTGCGGACCGTCCGGCCCGACTCACCCAGCGGGTCGTGCCGGCGGCGCCGAGACGTGCCACATGTCCTGCGCGTCCCGCACCGGCAGGGACGGGCCCATGACCGTGTACACCGCCTCCGCGAACTGGACCGCGGCGTCCGTGGTGAGTTCCTCGGGCCTGCTGACGTCCAGCGCGGGGAGCGCCTCGGACAGGCGGCACCCCAGGTCCACGGGGAGCGAGAGGGCGAACGACCGGCCCGCGGGAAGAGACCGCCCCGACACCGACAACTGGCCGTCCCGGGCCTCGACATCGACCGCGCTCAGGCCCGTCAGCGCGGATCGGGCGAGGACACCGTCTCCGGAACCGAACTGGGACAGCCGCCAGGGCCGGCTGTGGCCGCGTCCCGCCCGCAGCTCCAGCTCCCCGTCGAAGAAGCGGTTGGGGAAGCGACTGTACTGCTCGCGGTTCAGATGCCGCCGACGCGGCAGGAGTACGTCGGAGTAGTGCCGGTGGGACGTCAGGCGTGGAGCCGCGTCCCCGTTCTGCCAGAGGACGACGCATTCGAGCGACGTGTCCACTGAGAAGGAGTAGGCATCGCTGTGGGGACGTCGCACTCCGGTGGCGTTCTTACCGAACTTCACGACGGTCCGGTCGGTGAAGCACTGTATTTCGTCGAATTCGCTCCGGCCGCCGAACTTGTACTCCACCGACCGAAAGGCGCCGGTCGACTCGAAGTTGAGCAGGGCCTGGCACCCTGGTTCGGCGAGCGGGAAGCAGAAATGCACGGCACCCACCAGCGACAGCTTCTGCTGATGGCGGTCGAGGATCTCGGCGGTATAGACGTCCGTGTGGACGCCGAAAAGCTCGTTGGCGAAGGGCCGCGCCAGGTCCGGGGCGAACAGGGTCACCTGACGCCCGGACGGGGCCACCCCCCACGGACGGTGCCGCAGCTCCTCACCGGTCGACCGGCGGGTGGTGAAGGTATGGAAGGAGTAACCCGGGGCGTCCGGGTCCCGCCGCCCCGGCGGGTGGGCCGCGAAGTGCCGGAAGCAAGCGGTGGGCGGCAACAGATCCCGTGCGGCGTCGCTGTCGTCGGCGCTCGGCCGTCGCGGCGCGGCCTCGGCCCGCACCTCGGTGACAGCACGTGCCAGGGCCTCTCCGAAGCCGGCTATCTGCGCCGGCGTCAGGCTCTGCCCGGCATAGAAGTGGTAGTGGAGTCGACGCCCTCCGTCCGCCGCCGGGGCCAGGATCGGCACCAGTCGGTACCGTTGCGCCAGTTCCTGCGGCAATCGGCCCTGAGGGACGTCGAAGGAGGCGGTGACGACCGGGGCGTGCGGGGCCACCCGCAGCACGCACCTCGGATCCGCGGAACGGATGGCCTCCGCCAACGCGTCGCGCTTGGCCAGCCAGGTGTGGGCCAGCTCGGTGAAGCGGGAGCGGCCGTGTCCGAACAGAACGGCCCACAGCGCCGCGGCAGCGGCACCAGGACGCGATCCGATCAGGGTGTCATCGACCACGCCGGTGACCGGACTGACCGCGGTGACGTGCTGGAGCAGGCCGCGGCGTGCCAGCAGAACGCCGCAGGAGTACGGCAGCAGCCCTGACTTGTGCGGGTCCACCGCCATGGCGTGCACCCCGGGATTGCGGAAATCGAAGGCCAGATCGGGAGCGGTGAAGGGGAAGACGAACCCCCCATGGGCGGCGTCCACATAGAAGAAGTACCTGACGCGTCCGGCGTCGCGCGCGGCGCGTTCCCGGATACGGAGGCTCATCTCGGCGATCGGGTCGCACAGTCCGCTGTTGTAATAGCCGGCCGTGGCCACCACGACGATTCCCGTCGCGCCGTCCCGCACGGCCTCGTCGGCAGCCCGCTCGACGGCCTCGGCGCTGAGGGTCCACGCCTGGTCGGCCGGCACCGGGCGGTAGTCCAGACCGAGAATCTCCGCCGCCTTCGCCACCGAATGATGGGCGAATTCACCGGTGATGACGGCGACACGCGCATGCGGCGAGTCCCGGGTCGCGTTGCGGCCGATGCGCAGTCCCTGGATCACCGCCTCCGTGGCCCCGGAGGTGACATGGCCCTCGGCCGAGTCCGCGTGGTACAGGCCGGCGAGACTCAGCAGCGCCTCCCGTTCCAGACGTCGTGTTCCGGCCGCTCCGGCTCCGAAGCCGGTGTGCACACCGACGTTGTTCGTATTGGCTGCGAGGAAGTCCGACCACACCCGTACGGCGGACGGAGCCGGGGCCGCCATGGCGAACCCTAGCCGCGTCTGGCCGGGGTCGTCCCAGGGCGTGGTCTCCGCGCGCGCCGCGCTCAGCCGCGTCTCCAACTCATCGGCGGTAAGCGGATGCTCCGGAAAGGCGTCGCTCACCGTCCAGCCGTTGTCGAGGTCTCCCATGTCTGCTCCCCGCTCCTTCGAACCGACTCAGTGTTCTGCCCGGCGATGGGGCAGCAGAATGCTCTCGGGGGCGCCGGTCGTCAGGTGGCACGCCACATCGATGCCCATCTTCACGGCGTGGTCCATGTTTCCGAATTCGTAGAGCCACGTGCCGAAACGCCCCCGCGAATAGATGCCGAGGTCTTCGAGGTGGGCCAGAATGCTCGCCACCGCTTCGCTCCGTCCGCGAGTGGGCACCGGGTACGCCATCGGTATGCGCCTGGTGTAGACGGAACGCACCTGCGCGGAATCCCGCAACAGCCGCGCACGCCGCAGGCCCGCGACAGCCCTCCCGGCCAGGTCCTGCCCGTCCGCCTCGACGTCCGGGGGGAGCGAGATCTCGCACATCAGGGAGTGGTGGGCCCCGGGGCCGGGAGGGAGGTTGCCGTCCGCGTAGTGGCCCAGATTGGTCACCCGGTAGAAGGGATACTCGGGCTCCGGGAAGTACATCCAGCTCCAGTCCGCGTCTCCCGGCCCGTCCGCTCCGACGCCCACGACGTGGACCTGGTTGTGGCGCAGCGTCGCGGCGGCCGAGCGGATGTGGGACGGGCAGCGGGTCAGCATCGCGACCAGGTGGTTCAGCGGCATGGTGCTGATGAGCTGCTCGTAGCCGTACTCGGTGCCGTCGGCCGTCACGGCCTGACGGCGGTCCGGGTCGATGCTGACGACCTGGGCACCGAGGCGGACCTCCGGGAGCCTGGCGGCCAGTCGTCTGAAGGGCTCCCCGGTACCGCCGGTGGCCGGGTAGGCGAAGGTGCTGTTGGGCCCCCACGCCGGGTCCGTCCTGCCGTGGACCAGGTTGGCCAGGCACTCCAGCCAGTCGACGGGCGCCACTCTCTCGCTCATCCACTCGGTCGACATCTGCTCCGGGGGCGTCGACCACACCTTGGTGTTGTAGGGGCGCATGAAATGCCGGGTGATACCGGTTCCGAACTGCGCTTCCATCCAGCCACCGAAATGCCGGGGCGGCGACGGCTCCGGACGTTCGATGAGACCCACGATGCATTCCAGGGCCTGGTCCGGATCGAGCGCGGCCAGATTCCGCTGGAAGGGGTAGGGGACACGGCGGTCCCCCATCAGGATGTAGGAGACCCGCTCGTGGTGTTCGAGCTCGTCCCCCATCATCTCCTTCAGCAGAGCGTCGAACTCGCCGTAGTGGCTGAAGACCACGTGGCCGCCCTGGTCCCAG
Source organism: Streptomyces marokkonensis (assembly GCF_039539045.1). Taxonomy (NCBI): domain Bacteria; kingdom Bacillati; phylum Actinomycetota; class Actinomycetes; order Kitasatosporales; family Streptomycetaceae; genus Streptomyces; species Streptomyces marokkonensis. The sequence continues at coordinate 4,463 of NZ_BAABCQ010000169.1, read as the reverse complement.
AGGAAACCGGCGGAGTCGCGGAAGGACGCCGCGAGTCCGCCGACGTGGTGCTCCTTGTTCAGGACCACGGCCGGCACGTCGGACTGCTGCAGGGTGCGGGCTGCCGCCAGCCCGCACGGTCCCGCACCGATGACGAGGACCGGCCACCCGGTCGTCCTCATTCCCGCGCCTGTGATGCCGGCCGGTCGAGGTCCGCGGCGACCGGGGCGAACCGCGCGAGTAGTTCGTCGGTCGAGTCCTCGGTCCTCCGGTACATCCAGGCCGTGCCGGCGGGAGCCCGGCCGCGAAGGTACTCCACGACCGGTTGGTGATGGGGCAGTCCGGTGGTGCGCTCCATCTCCCGCATGGCTTCCTCGACGGGGAAGAAGCGCGCTTCGACGATGTCCCCGGAGGGGTCCGCGACCGTGATCTCGCCCTCCCAGTCGTCGTACTCCAGGGCGCACAGGATCGCCGAGGGGTATGCGGGTGTGTCGTGATGCACGACGAAGGCGAGGCCCTTGGGCGTGCCCACCCTCAGGCCGGTCTCCTCCCGCAGCTCCCGCTCCAGCGCCTCGTGGACGAGTTCGCCCTTCTTCACGCCACCGCCCGGCAGCGACCAGGCGAGCGGCCCCTCGTCGGCGATGACTTCCCGGACCAGCAGGATCTGGTCGCCGGACCGCACGAGGCCCGCGACGACCTGTACGCGCGGTTTGGCGTCGGCTGGGCGTGGAGTGGAGGTGTCGGCGGACTGGCTCATCAGTTGTTCCATTCGGTGATCACTGTGGTTCCCGGTTCGCCCGTCCGTACGAGCAGCCGTTCCGGGGTCATGACATGCAGAGGCGGCCGGCCGTCGAACACGCGGAGGAAGTCGTCGGCGATCAGATCGGCGACGGCGTGGTTGGCGTCCTTGGTCCGGCCCGCTATGTGCGGGAGGTGCACGACGTTGTCCCGCCCGATGACCGGATCGCCGGGCGGAAGGGGTTCCACGTCGTAGACGTCGGCAGCCCAGGCGAGCTCGTCCGCGAGTACGCGCTCCCGCAGCGCGGTGACGTCGATCGCCGTGGACCGGGTGAGGGTGACGACCAAGGCCCCGGGGCGCAGGGTCTTCACGTGCTCACGGGACACCAGGTTCGTCACGCTGGGGGTGTCGGGAGTGGCGATGACGAGGATGTCGGACTCCATGAGCTCTGCCAGGCTCACCGGTTCGGCCCCGATCGCGGCGAATCGCTCCGCGGTGCGGAAGGGGTCGTGGACCCGGACGCGAGCGCCCATGGCGGCGCAGTACTGGGACAGCCGGCCACCGATCTCTCCCGCGCCAAGGATTCCGACGGTTTTGCCGCCCACGGTTCCGTTGACGAAGCGGTCGTCGTCGCAGAACTGGACATAGGGGTATTCCCACGGGCGGAATCCGTCGATGACGCGTTGGTGCCAGAGGGGAACCCTGCGCAGGGCGGAGAGGATGAGCGCCAGTCCGCATTCGGCGACCGACGGGCCCCAGCCGGGGGTGCCCTCGACGAAGGGGATGCCCCGCTTCCACAGTTCCTCGATGGAGGCGATGCCGAGGTTGTCGGTCTCGCTGCCCACCACCGCGAGACGGGTTGCTCTGCGGATCATGTCCTCGGTGAGTTCGCCTCCGAAGAGCGCGACCGCGTCGATCCCCGCCCAGTCCACGTCCTCCAGGGACGAGCTGCGCACATCGATGTACTGAAGGTCGCAGAAGGGCGAGAGGCGGTCCTCCAGACGCTGCCGCAGAAACGCCCAGAAGTCCTCCAGCAGTCCGTCGTCCGTCAGCAGCACGCGCGGGCGCCCGGATGTCTCAGGCATGATCACTCCCAATGAGGGTCTCTGTGGCGGAAGACTGCTGCCCGTCCCCCTGCGATGCCCGCAGGCGGTGGCCGCGTTCCACCGTGCGGAACCACAGGCTCGTGCCGGGCGGAACGATCAGGTCGACGGCGGCCCTGGCGTCGCTGCCGATTTCCAGTTCGTAGCAGCGCAGCGCCCTGCGCCACTGGTCGAGGGAGCGGGGACCGACGATGGTGCCGGTCGTGCCGGGCGCCCCGAAGCTCCAGGCGTGCGCGAAGTCCGGGAGGGACAGCCCGTGTTCGGCGGCCAGTGCGGACAGCCGTGACAGGGCCGTGTATACGGGGTCCCAGACGGGACCGCCGGGCGAGAACCAGTCGGTGAACCGGGACTCAGCTGGTGCCGCGCCGTTGAGGAAGCGTTCGCTGAGCAGCCCCATGGCCAGTGGGCTGTAGGCGAGCAGTCCGACGCCGAGTTCGCCGCAGAGGGGGAGGACGTCCCTCTCGATCTCGCGTTCCAGCAGGTTGTACGGGGACTGCTCGCTGACCACGCGTGGCAGCCGGGTCCCCCGGGCCAGCTCCACAAGTTGTGCGATGCGCCAGCTGGGAATCACCCCCAGCCCGCCTCGCTGCTCCGCCATGTCCTCGGGGGTGGGGACAGTGGACGTGCCGAAGTAACGGATCTTGCCCGCGCGCACCAGGTCCTCCAGGGCGCCGAGAGTCTCCTCCTGGGGCGTGTGGGGGTCGTGGCGGTGCAGGTAGTAGACGTCGATGTGGTCGGTGCCCAGACGCCGGAGGGAGCGCTCGCACTCCCGCTTCACGGCGAAGGCGGAATTGCCCCAGTCATTGGGGCCCGGACCGACCTCGTTGTAGCACTTGGTGGCGATCAGAACGTCGTCCCGGCGGGACCGGACCGCCCTGCCGACGATCTCCTCGCTCCGACCGTCCTGGTAGACGTTGGCGATGTCGATGAGGTTGACGCCCGCGTCGAGCGCCTCGTCGATGATGGCCGTGGCGTCCGTTTCGTCGGTGGGCCCACCGAAGTTGAAGGCGCCGAGAACCACCCGGGACACCCGGATGCCACTGTGGCCTAGCTGTCTGTACTCCATGGATAGCGGGTTTCCGCGCCTTCCTCTTGTGGTGTCCGCCGCTGGGATGGTTCAGGACGACGCCGGGAGCGGCGTCATCGTTCGGTCTTGCCGTTGACCAGGTCGGCTCCCCGGCGTCCGCTGGTCAGCGCGGACTTCGCCAGGGACCAGGGGCCGGTCGCGCTGACGAAGGGCTGGAGGATGAAGAGGGCCACGAGCGCGGCTGCGGTGCGCCAATCGGTGATCCAGGACCGGCTGGTGTCGCCCAACTGCCCCCGCAACCTGGGCAGGAGTGCGAGAAGGGCCAGCGCCGTCACGGGGTAGGCCAGCAGCAGAGCGGCCGCGACCAGCAGCGACCACACCGGGCCTGCGGTCGCGGTGACGACCACCGCCGCGGGGACCAGCAGGCAACCCGCGAACCATACGAACGTGTCCAGCCATTCCTTGCAGACCAGCGCCCACTGCTCCCAGCGGCGCAAGGTGGTCGCGCGTTCCCTGACATGGTGCAGGTCGTCGCGTACTCGTGTGCCCCCGTAGCAGACGCTCGCCCAGGCCCTGACCATCGACGCACAGGTGTAGTAGGGCTCGGTGAGGTTGAAGCTGGGGACGGGGACGATGTCCCAGCCCAGGAACGAGGCCCGGTACCCCATCGCGAGATCGTCGTGCGGCTCGGGGAAAGGGCCCGCCACGCGCAGCGCGTCCAGACGGAAGAACATCCCTGAACCGATGCCGTAGATCATCGGCCGTACGAGCCCGCGGACCAGGTGCGGCAACCGACGCCGGTCCAGGCTCCGCTTGACCAGGAGCCGGCCCGTCTCGATCGCCAGACCGCGGCGCAGCCAGTACAAGACCTGGCCGCGCATCAGGAGGCCGTCGATCCCCTTGGCGAAGGACGATCTGAAGTTGAAGGGAAGCTGCACCTGTTGGAGCATCGCCGGTATCGGCTTCTGCGCGGCACGACGCCGAGCGGCTTCCGCCCCGACGTCGACAAAGGTCCGCGGGTGCGGCAGCGCGTCGAAGTCGAACACCGCCACCAGGGTGTTCTCCGGGTCGACGGGCACGCCCGGATCCAACTGCTCCAGCAGGGCCACGGCGTGGTTGAGCTGCGAGCCCTTTCGGCCGGTGATCCGCGGATAGGAGACGTGGTAGCAAGTGCGAGCCCCGCCGCGTGCGTTGAGCTCCCTGATCGCCGTCTCGACCACCTCTGCCGTGGTGGGCAGCGCGTGCAACGCCGAGCGGGCCGCGGCGCCTCGCCCGGCGACGTCGTGGGCGGGAATCGAGAGCACCTCGTGGGCCACCGCGGCACAGTCGGAGGGTGACAGCAGCGCGGCCAGGACGCGTTTGACGTCGCCGTCGGAACGCGGAGGACAGTCACCCTCCCACGCCTCCTTCAGCAAGTCGAGCTGACGCTGCCGGTCATGATCCTCTTTGCGGCTGGTCACCACGATCGGCACCAGAAGGCCCGGATAGCGCACGGTCGCGTAGAAACGGAGTGTTGCGGCGACCAGAGACTGCTCGCGCAGAGCGGGGAGCAGCACCACCAGTGTCGGGTGGAGGTCGGCCGCGAACTCCTCGCGTGAGCCTTGGCGACCGATCC
>NZ_BAABCQ010000168.1:0-16475 GCF_039539045.1 Streptomyces marokkonensis | reverse complement strand
GGGCCTGGAGAGGGCTGCCCCCGTCCGCCCAGCAGTCGGGAGGGGGTCGCCCGGACCGTCCGCCCAACGGTCGGGAGGGGGGCGCCCGAACCGTCCGTCCAGGGGTCGGGAGGGGGGTCGTCCTGACCGTCCGCGAACGCCTGCCGACACTGTGCGATGTCCGCGATGCCCGGTCTGCGAGCGCGGTTTGTGGGGCGGGCCCCACATCCACGATGATGATCGCGGCAAAGACGGGTGCAAGCGGCGCCGACCGACCGAGAAACGGCCGGTGAACACGGCGTTCCGGGTATCCGATAACCTCTGCCGACATGCCGCCCGGGTGCCGCAGGCACGGGCGTCCCACCATGCGCAGGCCCGGCGCCCAGGCGTCGGTACCCAGGGAGTGAGTTCGGTTGTCGACCGCCATCCTCACCGGTCAGCCGGTTCCCGGTTCGTCGATCGAGAGCGAACTGCGGTCCCTCGGTTTCGACGTGCGTCTCGCCTCCGGCGCCGCCGACACCGAGACGCTGCTGGCCCAGGTACCGGGCGGTGAGCGGGTCGCCGTGGTCGACGCCCGTTTCGTCGGCCACCCGCACGCCCTGCGTCTGGGCCTCACCGACCCACGCTTCCCGCTCGCCGCGATCCCGGGCGCCGTGACCGCCCAGCCCGAAGCCCGCCAGTCCCTGACCCGTGCGATGGCCCGCGAGAACTCCGCGGGCGGCGGCACCGTGGACGGGGGTGCCCCCGCGCGAGTGAAGCCGAGCGCCGGGGACCTCCACAGCCTCGCCGACCGGATCACCGCCGCCCTCGACGCCGACGGCGCCGACGTGTACCGGCCGGAGCTCGGCAGCCTGGTCGCCGCCGTCCCCGCCGACCCGCAGGCCCGAAACGAGGCACGCCGGGCCGTCGCCGACGTCGACGACGAGGCCGTACGCCTGAAGTCGGCGGTCAAGGCCCGCGACGGTTTCGTCACCACCCACTTCATCAGCCCCTACTCCCGCTACATCGCCCGCTGGTGCGCGCGGCGCGGGCTGACCCCCAACCAGGTCACCACCGCCTCGCTCGTCACCGCGCTCATAGCGGCGGGCTGCGCGGCCACCGGCACCCGCGGCGGCTTCGTCGCCGCCGGTGTCCTGCTCATCGCCTCCTTCGTCCTCGACTGCACCGACGGACAGCTCGCCCGCTACTCCCTCCAGTACTCCACGCTCGGCGCCTGGCTGGACGCCACCTTCGACCGCGCCAAGGAGTACGCCTACTACGCGGGCCTCGCCCTCGGAGCCGCCCGCGGCGGGGACGACGTATGGGCCCTGGCGCTCGGCGCGATGGTCCTGCAGACCTGCCGGCACGTCGTCGACTTCTCGTTCAACGAGGCGAACGTCGACAGCACGGCCGCCGCCGCCAACACCAGCCCCACCGCCGCGCTCTCCGACAGGCTCGACAGCGTCGGCTGGACGGTCTGGGTCCGCCGCATGATCGTCCTGCCCATCGGCGAACGCTGGGCCATGATCGCCGTCCTGACCGCCGTCACCACGCCCCGGATCACCCTCTACGCGCTGCTGATCGGCTGCGCGTTCGCCGCGACGTACACCACCGCCGGCCGCGTCCTGCGCTCGCTGACGCGCAGGGCCACGCGGACCGACCGGGCCGCCGGGGCGCTGGCCGACCTGGCGGACTCCGGCCCGCTCGCCGAGGCAGCGGCCAAGGCCTTCCGCAAGCCCGCCCGCCGGCTGCCCGGCTTCACCGCCCCCGCCGTCGCCCTCCTCGGCGGCCTCGCCGTCGCGCTGACGGCCGCGTTCACCGACTTCGGCGGCCCCTGGCCGGCCGTCGCCGCCCTCGCCTACGTACTGACGTCCGCCCTCGCCGTCGCCCGCCCCCTCAAGGGCGCCCTCGACTGGCTGGTCCCGCCGTTCCTGCGCGCCGCCGAGTACGGCACCGTCCTGGTGCTGGCGGCGAAAGCCGACGTGAACGGGGCGCTTCCGGCGGCTTTCGGGCTGGTGGCCGCGGTCGCCTACCATCACTACGACACGGTCTACCGCATCCGCGGCGGCGCGGGCGCGCCGCCGCAGTGGCTGGTGCGGACGGTCGGCGGGCACGAGGGCCGCACGCTGGTGATCACCGTGCTGGCCGTGCTGCTCACCGCCTCACAATTCAAGGTCGCGCTCACGGTCCTCGCCGTGGCCGTGGCTCTCGTGGTGCTCGTGGAGAGCATCCGCTTCTGGGTCGCCGCCCACCAGGGCGGCGCACCCGCCGTACACGACGAAGGAGAACCCGCATGATCGGCCTCGTGCTGGCGGCCGGCGCCGGACGCCGTCTGCGCCCCTACACCGACACCCTGCCCAAGGCACTGGTCCCGGTCGGCCCCGAGGGCGCGGAGGACAGCATCACGGTGCTGGACCTGACGCTGGCGAACTTCGCCGAGGTCGGCCTGACCGAGGTCGGGATCATCGTCGGCTACCGCAAGGAAGCCGTGTACGACCGCAAGGAGGAGCTGGAGCAGAAGTACGGCGTCAAGCTCACCCTCATCGACAACGACAAGGCCGAGGAGTGGAACAACGCCTACTCCCTGTGGTGCGGCCGTGACGCCCTCAAGGACGGCGTGATCCTCGCCAACGGCGACACCGTGCACCCGGTCTCCGTCGAGAAGACCCTGCTCGCCGCCCGCGGTGACGGCAAGAAGATCATCCTCGCCCTCGACACGGTGAAGAGCCTCGCCGAGGAGGAGATGAAGGTCGTCGCCGACCCCGACAAGGGCGTCCGGCGCATCACCAAGCTGATGGACCCGGCCGAGGCGACCGGCGAGTACATCGGCGTCACCCTCATCGAGGGCGAGGCCGCCGCGGAGCTGGCCGACGCGCTGAGGACCACCTTCGAGCGCGACCCGCAGCTGTACTACGAGGACGGCTACCAGGAGCTCGTCAACCGCGGCTTCAAGATCGACGTGGCGCCGATCGGCGACGTCAAGTGGGTCGAGATCGACAACCACGACGACCTCGCCAAGGGCCGGGAGATCGCGTGCCTGTACTGACGAGGCTCATCCCGTCGCCGGTCGTCGTGGACATCCGCGCGGGTGCCCTCGACGACCTGGGGTGTGTGCTCGCCGACGAGCGCATCTCCCACTCGGGCAAGCTCGCGGTCGCCGTCAGCGGCGGCTCGGGCGCCCGGCTGCGCGAGCGCGTCGCCCCGTCGCTGCCCGGCGCCGACTGGTTCCAGGTCGGCGGCGGCACCCTGGACGACGCGATCAAGCTGGCCGGTGCCATGAAGGGCGGGCACTACGACGCGGTCGTCGGCCTCGGCGGCGGCAAGATCATCGACTGTGCCAAGTTCGCCGCGGCGCGCATCGGCCTGCCGCTGGTCGCCGTGCCCACCAACCTCGCGCACGACGGACTGTGCTCGCCGGTCGCCACCCTGGACAACGACGCGGGCCGCGGCTCGTACGGCGTCCCGAACCCGATCGCCGTCGTCATCGACCTGGACGTCATCCGCGACGCCCCGGTGCGGTTCGTGCGCGCCGGCATCGGCGACGCCGTCTCCAACATCTCCGCGATCGCGGACTGGGAGCTGGCCAACCGGGTCAAGGGCGAGCGGATCGACGGCCTGGCCGCCGCGATGGCCCGCCAGGCAGGCGAGGCCGTGCTCCGGCACCCGGGCGGCGTCGGCGACAACGACTTCCTCCAGGTGCTCGCCGAGGGCCTGGTCCTGACCGGCATCGCCATGTCGGTCTCCGGCGACTCGCGGCCCGCCTCCGGCGCCTGCCACGAGATCAACCACGCCTTCGACCTGCTCTTCCCCACCCGCGCGGCCTCCCACGGCGAGCAGTGCGGCCTGGGCGCGGCCTTCGCGATGCATCTGCGCGGGGCGCACGAGGAATCCGCCCACATGGCCGGAGTACTGCGCCGGCACGGGCTGCCGGTGCTGCCGGAGGAGATCGGCTTCACCCCGGACGAGTTCGTCCGGGCCGTGGAGTTCGCGCCGCAGACCCGGCCCGGCCGCTACACGATCCTCGAACACCTCGACCTCGAATCCGACCAGATCAAGGACATGTACGCCGACTATGTCAAGGCCATCGGTAGCTGAACTACGTCCGGTCGTCCATCCCGCGGGGGTCAAGGACCGGCGCAGCGGTGAGCACTGGGCGGGACGCCTCTACATGCGCGAGGTCTCGCTGCGGATCGACCGCTACCTGGTGAACACCAGGGTCACGCCCAACCAGCTCACGTACCTGATGACCGTCTGCGGCGTGCTCGCGGCCCCGGCCCTGCTGGTGCCGGGGATCACGGGCGCCGTGCTCGGCGTGGTGGCGGTGCAGCTGTACCTGCTGCTGGACTGCGTCGACGGCGAGGTCGCCCGCTGGAAGAAGCAGTACTCGCTCGGCGGCGTCTACCTCGACAGGGTCGGCGCCTACCTGACCGACGCCGCGGTCCTGGTCGGCCTCGGCCTGCGGGCCGCCGACGTCTGGGGCACCGGGCGGATCGACTGGCTGTGGGCCTTCCTCGGCACCCTGGCCGCCCTCGGCGCCATCCTGATCAAGGCCGAGACCGACCTGGTGGGCGTCGCCCGGCACCAGACCGGGAAGGAGCCGGTCAAGGAGTCCGCGTCCGAGCCGCGTTCCTCCGGCATGGCGCTGGCCCGCCGGGCCGCCGGGGCGCTCAAGTTCCACCGGCTGATCCTCGGCATCGAGGCGTCCCTGCTGATCCTCGTCCTCGCGATCGTCGACGCGAGCCGGGGCGACCTGTTCTTCACCCGCCTCGGCACCGCCGTACTCGCGGGCATCGCGCTTCTGCAGACCCTGCTCCACCTGGTGTCCATCCTCGCCTCCAGCAGGCTCAAGTGAGTGGCACCATGAAGGTCGGCGCCGTCGTCATCACGATGGGCAACCGCCCCGAGGAACTGCGCGCCCTGCTCGACTCGGTGGCCAAGCAGGACGGCGACCCGGTCGAGGTGGTCGTGGTCGGCAACGGCTCGCCCGTCCCGGAGGTGCCCGACGGCGTGCGCACCGTCGAGCTGCCCGAGAACCTGGGTATCCCCGGCGGCCGAAACGTCGGCATCGAGGCCTTCGGCCCGGGCGGGCGGGACGTCGACATCCTGCTCTTCCTCGACGACGACGGCCTGCTCGCCCGCACCGACACCGCCGAGCTGTGCCGCGAGGCGTTCGCGGCCGACGACGAGCTGGGCATCATCAGCTTCCGCATCGCCGACCCGGACACCGGCGAGACCCAGCGCCGGCACGTTCCGCGCCTGCGCGCCTCGGACCCGATGCGCTCCTCCCGGGTGACCACCTTCCTCGGCGGCGCCAACGCCGTGCGCACCCGCGTCCTCACGCAGGTCGGCGGCCTGCCGGACGCGTTCTTCTACGCCCACGAGGAGACCGACCTGGCCTGGCGGGCCCTGGACGGTGGCTGGATGATCGACTACCGGTCCGACATGGTGCTGAACCACCCCACGACCGCGCCCTCGCGGCACGCGGTCTACCACCGCATGGTCGCGCGCAACCGGGTCTGGCTGGCCCGCCGCAACCTCCCAGCGCTCCTCGTCCCGGTCTACCTCGGGGTGTGGATGCTGCTCACACTGCTGCGCCGCCCCTCCCGGCCGGCCCTGAAGGCCTGGTTCGGAGGCTTCCGCGAGGGCTGGGCCACCCCCTGCGGACCTCGTCGGCCCATGAGGTGGCGTACGGTGTGGCGGCTGACCCGGCTGGGCCGGCCTCCCGTGATCTGACAAGCTCGTACCGAGAGCGTCCCGGCCCGACCCGGGTCAACAGGTCCATGCCAGGTCCGAGCGGCCGAGCATTCCAAAGACGAAAGTTTCCACCAGTGAGTGAGACAACGCACGACGGCACGGTCGCCATGACCAGGCCCGTGTCGCCCGACGAGGGCCTCACACCGGCCCGGCTCGCCGCCAAGCACGGACTGTCCGTGAGCGGTGCCCGGCCGTCCCTCATGGAGTACGTCCGTCAGCTCTGGGGACGGCGGCACTTCATCCTCGCCTTCTCCCAGGCGAAGCTGACCGCCCAGTACAGCCAGGCCAAGCTCGGTCAGCTGTGGCAGGTGGCCACACCGCTGCTGAACGCGCTCGTCTACTTCCTGATCTTCGGCCTGATCCTCAACGCGGGCCGCGGCATGCCGAAGGACGTCTACATCCCGTTCCTGGTGACGGGCGTGTTCGTCTTCACCTTCACCCAGTCCTCGGCGATGGCGGGCGTGCGCGCCATCGCCGGCAACCTCGGCCTGGTGCGGGCGCTGCACTTCCCGCGCGCCTCGCTCCCGATCTCGTTCGCGCTGCAGCAGCTCCAGCAACTGCTGGCCTCGATGATCGTCCTGTTCGCGGTGGTGGTGGGCTTCGGCAGCTACCCCCGGCTGTCCTGGCTGCTGGTGATCCCGGCGCTGGTCCTGCAGTTCCTCTTCAACATGGGACTGGCGCTGATCGTGGCCCGGATGGGAGCGAAGACCCCGGACCTGGCCCAGCTGATGCCGTTCATCATGCGGACCTGGATGTACGCGTCGGGCGTCATGTTCTCCATCCCGATCATGCTGGAGGACAAGCCGGCCTGGATCGCCGACGTGCTCCAGTGGAACCCGGCCGCCGTCTTCATGGACCTGATCCGCTTCGCGCTGATCGACGGGTACGGCTCCGAGAACCTGCCGCCGCACGTGTGGGCGGTCGCGCTCGGCTGGTCCGTGCTCCTCGCGGTGGGCGGCTTCGTGTACTTCTGGAAGGCTGAGGAGAGGTACGGCCGTGGCTGAGCAGCAGCAGGGCGAGCGGGTGCCGACGGTCATCGCGGACGAACTGCACATCGTCTACCGCGTCAACGGCGCCAAGACAGGCAAGGGAAGCGCGACCGCGGCCCTCAGCCGGATGATCAAGAGGGGGGAGCAGCGGGGCGTGCGCAAGGTGCACGCCGTGCGGGGCGTCTCCTTCACCGCCTACCGGGGCGAGGCCATCGGCCTGATCGGTTCCAACGGGTCCGGCAAGTCGACCCTCCTGCGGGCCATCGCGGGCCTGCTGCCCGCCGAGAAGGGCAAGGTCTACACCGACGGCCAGCCCTCCCTGCTCGGGGTGAACGCGGCCCTGATGAACGACCTGACCGGCGAGCGGAACATCATCCTCGGCGGACTGGCCATGGGTATGACCCGCGAGCAGATCAAGGAGCGCTACCAGGACATCGTCGACTTCTCCGGAATCAACGAGAAGGGCGACTTCATCACCCTGCCGATGCGCACCTACTCCTCCGGCATGGCCGCCCGCCTGCGGTTCTCCATCGCCGCCGCGAAGGACCACGACGTCCTGATGATCGACGAGGCGCTGGCCACCGGTGACCGCAAGTTCCAGACACGCTCCGAGCAGCGCATCCGGGAACTGCGCAAGGAGGCCGGCACCGTCTTCCTGGTCAGTCACAACAACAAGTCCATCCGCGACACCTGCAACCGCGTCCTGTGGCTGGAGCGCGGCGAGCTGCGCATGGACGGGCCGACCGACGAGGTGCTCAAGGAGTACGAGAAGTTCACGGGCAAGTAGCCCGACACGCCGGAGCCGCGCCGGAACTGTTCCGGTGCGGCCCGCGTCTGCAAAGGAAGCGTCAACTCCCGGAGTTTCCGGGAATCTTGAAGCCGATCGACGTGTTGTCGTGAGGCGCGGAGGCCCCCGACGAACCTCCGTGAGTTGTACAACGTAAGCTGTACCGGTCCCGAAACGCGGCACATGGGGCGATAATCCCCGACACCGACGGGCGGGCCTGCCGCGCGGGCGGTCGGGCGGCGTGTCCGAAATAGTGCGTATTGGGTCGGCAGTGTAGAACGGGAGATGTGACGGCAATGGCTACGGAAACTCCCCACCTCCGCGAAGCGTGCGCCGTCCCCGACCAAGGCAGCCCGCGATGACGTTCAGCGGCACGGCCCACGCCGTCGACCCGGAGCGCGCCACCCTCGCCAAGGCCGCGGACGAGAACTTCCCCGTGGCCCCCTTCTTCCTCCCCCGCGCCTGGCGCGCCGACCTCATGGCCGTGTACGGCTTCGCCCGCCTCGTCGACGACATCGGCGACGGCGACCTGGCCCCCGGCGGTGCCGACGCACGCCTCCTCGGCGTCCCCGACGACCGGGCCGAGGACCGGCTGCTGATGCTGGACGCCTTCGAGGAGGACCTGCGCAGGGTCTTCGACGGCACACCTCGACACCCGCTGCTGCGCCGCCTGGCGCCGACCGTGCGCCGCCGCTCGCTCACCCCCGGACCCTTCCTCGGCCTGATCGCCGCCAACCGCCAGGACCAGCTGGTCGCGCGCTACGAGACCTACGACGACCTCCTCGCCTACTGCGAGCTGTCCGCCAACCCGGTCGGCCGGCTCGTCCTCGCCGTCACCGGCACCTCGACGCCCGAGCGGATCCGCCGCTCCGACGCCATCTGCACCGCGCTGCAGATCGTCGAGCACCTCCAGGACGTCGCCGAGGACCTGAGCCGGGACCGCATCTACCTGCCCGCCGAGGACATGAAACGCTTCCACGTCCAGGAGACGGACCTCACCGCGCCCACCGCCAACGCCTCGGTGCGCGCCCTGATCGCCTACGAGGCCGGGCGCGCCCGCGACCTGATGAGTGAGGGCGCACCCCTGGTGGGTAGCGTCCACGGCAGGCTGCGTCTGCTGCTCGCGGGGTTCGTGGCGGGTGGCAGGGCGGCCGTCCGGGCGATCGCCGCCGCCGAGCACGACGTACTTCCCGGCCCGCCCAAGCCCAGTAAGGCCCAGTTGCTGCGCGAGGTGGGCTTGACCCTGCGAGGAGAGGGGTGATCGGGACCGTGGAGTCGTCAGAGCACGCGTCGGCACCGGTACTCGCCGCCTACAGCTACTGCGAGGCCGTCACCGGCCGGCAGGCCCGGAACTTCGCCTACGGCATCCGGCTCCTGCCGGCGCCCAAGCGCCGGGCGATGTCGGCGCTGTACGCGTTCTCGCGCCGGGTCGACGACATCGGCGACGGGGCGCTGGCGGACGACGTCAAGGTCACCAGGCTCGAGGAGACCCGGACCGTGCTCGCCCGCATCCACGAGGGCGCGGTCGACGAGGACGACACCGACCCGGTCGCCGTCGCCCTCGCCCACGCCGCCCGGCGGTTCCCGATCCCGCTCGGCGGCCTCGACGAACTGATCGACGGGGTCCAGATGGACCTGCGCGGCGAGACCTACGAGACCTGGGACGACCTCAAGGTCTACTGCCGTTGCGTGGCGGGCGCCATCGGACGCCTCTCGCTCGGTGTGTTCGGTACGGAGCCGGGGGCGCGCGGCGCCGAGCGCGCGCCCGAGTACGCCGACACGCTCGGGCTCGCACTCCAGCTCACCAACATCCTGCGCGACGTCCGTGAGGACGCCGAGGGCGGACGGACCTACCTGCCCGCCGACGACCTCGCCAAGTTCGGCTGCTCGGCCGGGTTCAGCGGGCCGACGCCACCCGTGGGCTCCGACTTCGCGGGCCTCGTGCACTTCGAAGTGCGCAGGGCCCGTGCCCTCTTCGCCGAGGGCTACCGGCTGCTGCCCCTGCTCGACCGGCGCAGCGGCGCCTGCGTGGCCGCCATGGCCGGCATCTACCGCCGTCTTCTGGACCGCATCGAGCGCGACCCCGAGGCCGTGCTGCGCGGCCGGGTCTCGCTCCCCGGGCGCGAGAAGGCGTACGTCGCCGTGCGCGGACTGTCCGGGCTCGACGCCCGGCACGTCACCCGGCGGGCCGTCAGGAGGCGCGCCTGATGGACACACCCGGCACACTCGACACTCCGGCCACAGGCGATGCCTGTGGCCACGAACGGCGGGCAACCCTCCGGTGGCGGTCGGCGTCCCTGACTGAGACGGTCGTCCGTACGCCGTTCAAGCACCGCGGCGACCGGACAGGGAAAGGCGCACCATGACCGACGGCAACGGCACGCGTGACGGCGGGCAGCTCGCGGACGTCTCCGCCCTCCGCCCCGGCGGACACGCCGTCGTGGTCGGTGGCGGACTCGCCGGTGTCACCGCCGCGCTCGCGCTCGCCGACGCCGGGGTGCGGGTCACCCTGCTCGAAGGACGTCCGCGTCTGGGCGGACTCGCCTTCTCCTTCCAGCGCGGCGGCCTCACCGTCGACAACGGCCAGCACGTGTACCTGCGTTGCTGCACCGCCTACCGGTGGTTCCTCGACCGTATCGGGGGAGCCGCGCTCGCCCCCGTGCAGGAACGACTCGACGTACCCGTCGTCGATCTGGACCGGCCCGAAGGCCGAAGGCTCGGCAGGCTGCGACGCGACGCGCTGCCCGTGCCCCTGCATCTGGGGCGGAGCCTGGCCACGTACCCGCATCTCTCGCTGGCCGAGCGCGCGAGCGTCGGGCGTGCCGCGCTCGCCCTCAAGGGGCTCGACCCCGCCGATCCGGCCCTGGACACCCAGAACTTCGGCAGCTGGCTGACGGCGCACGGTCAGTCGGCACGCGCCATCGAGGCCCTGTGGGACCTGGTCGGGATCGCCACCCTCAACGCGGTCGCGGGCGACGCCTCCCTGGGGCTCGCCGCGATGGTGTTCAAGACCGGTCTGCTCTCCGAGCCCGGCGCGGCCGACATCGGCTGGGCCCGCGTCCCGCTGGGGGACCTGCACGACGTGCTGGCCCGCAAGGCGCTCGACGCCGCGGGTGTTCGCACCGAGGTCCGTACCCGCGTCACCTCCGTCCGCGCGGACGGGAACGGCGGCTGGAGCGTCCAGGTCCCCGGCGAGACGCTCGACGCGGACGCGGTCGTCCTCGCCGTACCGCAGGGCGAGGCGCACGACCTGCTGCCCGCGGGCGCCCTCGACGCCCCCGGGAACCTCCTGGAGATCGACACCGCGCCGATCCTCAACGTCCACGTGGTCTACGACCGCCAGGTGCTCGCCGCGCCGTTCCTGACGGCTCTCGGCACCCCGGTGCAGTGGGTGTTCGACCGGACCGAGGCCTCCGGACTGAAGGAGGGACAGTACCTGGCGCTGTCGCAGTCGACCGCGCAGAACGAGATCGACGAGCCCGTTGCCACGTTGCGCGAGCGGTACCTGCCCGAACTGGAGCGGCTGCTGCCCCGTACCCGGGGCGCCGAGGTGAAGGACTTCTTCGTGACCAGGGAGCGCAACGCGACGTTCGTTCCCGCCCCCGGCGTCGGACGGCTCCGGCCCGGCGCCCGTACCAAGGCACCCGGCCTCTGTCTGGCCGGAGCGTGGACCGCCACCGGGTGGCCCGCGACCATGGAGAGTGCGGTTCGCAGCGGTGTCTCGGCGGCGGGCGCCGCCCTCGGCACCCTGGGCCTGTCCCACGGCCTCCTCCCCGATTTCCTGGAGGAGGCCGCGTGACGGCCGCCCCGCGAGGGACCGACGCCCGCACTCCCGGCACCGCAACTGGAGGAATGACTGTGCCCACTGTGCCCCCGGCCCCGAAGGCCGCTCCGAGGACCACGGTGGACGTGACCGCGCTTCTGGAGCGCGGCCGGACCCTGGCCACGCCGGTCCTGCGGGCGGCCGTCGACCGCCTGGCACCTCCCATGGACACCGTCGCCGCATACCACTTCGGGTGGATCGACGCCCAGGGCAGGCCCGCGGACGGCGACGGCGGCAAGGCGGTCCGTCCCGCGCTGGCGGTACTCTCCGCCGAGGTCACCGGTGCCGCGCCCGAGGTCGGCGTACCCGGCGCGGTGGCCGTGGAACTGGTGCACAACTTCTCCCTCCTGCACGACGACCTGATGGACGGCGACGAGCAGCGCCGCCACCGCGACACCGTCTGGAAGGTGCACGGCCCCGCCCAGGCCATCCTGGTCGGCGACGCCCTGTTCGCCCTGGCCAACGAGGTGCTCCTGGAGCTGGGCACCGTCGAGGCCGGCCGCGCCACCCGTCGGCTGACCAAGGCCAGCCGGTCCCTGATCGACGGTCAGGCGCAGGACATCTCCTACGAGCACCGCGACCGCGTCAGCGTCGAGGAATGCCTGGAGATGGAGGGCAACAAGACCGGCGCCCTGATCGCCACCGCCAGTTCCATCGGTGCCGTGCTCGGCGGCGCCGACGAGCGGACCGCCGACTCGCTGGAGAAGTACGGCTACCACCTGGGCCTGGCCTTCCAGGCCGTCGACGACCTCCTCGGCATCTGGGGCGACCCGGACTCCACCGGCAAGCAGACCTGGAGCGACCTGCGCCAGCGCAAGAAGTCCCTCCCGGTCGTGGCCGCCCTCGCCGCGGGCGGCCCCGCCTCCGAGCGGCTCGGCGAGATCCTCGCCGCCGACGCCAGGACCAGCGACTTCGCGAACTTCTCCGAGGAGGAGTTCGCGGCCCGCGCCGCCCTCATCGAAGAGGCGGGCGGCCGGGAGTGGACGGCCGACGAGGCGCGCCGTCAGCACACCATCGCCATCGAAGCCCTCGACTCCGTCGACATGCCCGACCGGGTGCGGGACCGTTTCACGGCGCTCGCGGACTTCGTCGTCGTACGAAAGAGATGATCACTATCGGTCGAATAGCCCTCGCGTAGTCGCCGGCCGGTGTCGCGGGAAGACGAGCACCGGCCGACGGCGGACCCACAGCAGAAGCACCGTATGCACACTGCACGAAGGGGAAGCCATGACAGCGACGACCGACGGAAGCACCGGGGCCACCCTGAAGCCCCTGGCAGCCGCGGCCAGCGAAACCGACATCACGATCCCCGCCGTGGCGGCCGGGGTACCAGAAGCCGCCGCACGCGCCACCCGGCGCGCCACGGACTTCCTGCTCTCCCGGCAGGACGCCCAGGGCTGGTGGAAGGGCGACCTCGAGACGAACGTCACGATGGACGCCGAGGACCTGCTCCTCCGCCAGTTCCTGGGCATCGGTGACGACGCGACCACGCGGGCCGCCGCCCTGTTCATCCGCGGCGAGCAACGCGAGGACGGCACCTGGGCCACCTTCTACGGCGGCCCCGGCGACCTGTCCGCCACCATCGAGGCCTACGTCGCCCTCCGCCTGGCCGGCGACGCGCCCCACGCCCCGCACATGGCCAGGGCGTCGGAATGGATCCGGGCCCGGGGCGGCATCGCCGCGTCCCGCGTCTTCACCCGGATCTGGCTCGCCCTCTTCGGCTGGTGGAAGTGGGACGACCTGCCCGAACTCCCGCCGGAGCTCATCTACTTCCCCACCTGGGTACCGCTCAACATCTACGACTTCGGCTGCTGGGCCCGGCAGACCATCGTCCCTTTGACCATCGTCTCCGCGAAGCGGCCGGTACGCCCCGCGCCCTTCCCGCTCGACGAACTGCACACCGACCCGGCCCTCCCCAACCCCGCGCGGCCCCTGGCACCGGCGGCGAGCTGGGACGGGACCTTCCAGCGCCTCGACAAGGCACTGCACGCCTACCGCAGGGTCGCTCCGCGCCGGCTGCGCCGGGCCGCGATGAACACCGCCGCCCGCTGGATCATCGAACGGCAGGAGAACGACGGCTGCTGGGGCGGCATCCAGCCGCCGGCCGTGTACTCCGTCATCGCGCTGTACCTGCTCGGCTACGACCTCGAACACCCCGTGATGCGCGCGGGTCTGGAGTCGCTGGACCGGTTCGCCGTGTGGCGCGAGGACGGCGCCCGGATGATCGAGGCCTGCCAGTCCCCGGTGTGGGACACCTGCCTGGCCACCATCGCGCTGGCCGACGCCGGGGTGCCCGAGGACCATCCGCAGCTGGTGAAGGCCGCGGACTGGATGCTCGGCGAGCAGATCGTGCGCCCCGGCGACTGGTCGGTGAAGCGGCCCGGACTCCCGCCCGGCGGCTGGGCGTTCGAGTTCCACAACGACAACTACCCCGACATCGACGACACCGCCGAGGTGGTCCTGGCCCTGCGCCGGGTCAGACACCACGACCCGGAACGGGTGGAGAAGGCGATCGGCCGCGGCGTGCGCTGGAACCTCGGCATGCAGTCGAAGAACGGTGCCTGGGGCGCGTTCGACGTCGACAACACCAGCCCCTTCCCCAACCGGCTGCCGTTCTGCGACTTCGGCGAGGTCGTCGACCCGCCGTCGGCGGACGTCACCGCGCACGTCGTCGAGAGCCTCGCCGTCGAGGGCCTCACCCACGACCCCCGCACCCGGCGCGGCATCCAGTGGCTGCTCGCCCAACAGGAGCCGGACGGCTCCTGGTTCGGCCGCTGGGGCGTCAACTACGTCTACGGCACCGGGTCCGTCGTACCCGCCCTGACCACCGCCGGACTCCCCGTCTCGCACCCGGCCGTCCGCCGCGCGGTGACCTGGCTGGAGTCCGTCCAGAACGACGACGGCGGCTGGGGCGAGGACCTGCGGTCCTACGACGACGCCAGGACGTGGAGCGGCCGGGGCGCATCGACCGCCTCGCAGACCGCCTGGGCGCTGATGGCCCTGCTGGCGGCGGGGGAGCGGGAGTCCAAGGCCGTCGAACGCGGCGTCGCCTGGCTCGCCGCCACCCAGCGGGAGGACGGCTCCTGGGACGAGCCCTACTTCACCGGCACCGGCTTCCCCTGGGACTTCTCCATCAACTACCACCTCTACCGGCAGGTCTTCCCGCTCACCGCGCTCGGGCGGTACGTTCACGGAGAGCCCTTCGCCAAGAAGCCGCGCGCGGGGCAGGCCACCGCCACCGTCACCGCCCTCGCCGAGCCGTTGTCGGCCGACGCGTCCACGGCCGAGGCGAAGGGCAGCTGATGACCCGACAGCCCGGCCCGTCCCCGCTGCTGATCGCCTGCGCGCTCGGCATCGAGCACCTCGCCCTGCGCACCGGCGACCGCGGCGGCGCCGGCGGGCCGGTCACCGTCCTGCGTACGGGCATGGGCCCGAAGGCGGCCGAGCGCTCGGTCACCCGGGTCCTGGCCGACCCGGCGCTCGGTGAGGCCGCCGTGCTGGCCACGGGCTTCTGCGCGGGACTCGCCCCCGGCATGCACCCCGGCGACCTGGTCGTCGCCGAGGAGACCCGGGACCCGCGCTCCACCGTCCCGTGCGTCGGGACGGACCGGCTCGTCAAGGAACTCGCGCGAGCCGCCCCCGGGCGCACCGTCCACACCGGGCCGCTGACCGGCTCGGACCACGTCGTCCGCGGTCCCGGGCGCGCCGATCTGCTGGCGACCGGCGCGATCGCCGTCGACATGGAGTCAGCGGCCACGCTCCTGAGCGCCGTCCGGACGGGCGCGCGCCCGGTTGCGGCCGTGCGGGTGGTCGTGGACGCTCCAGAGCACGAGCTCGTCCGGATCGGCACGGTGCGCGGTGGAATATCGGCATTCCGCGTCCTTCGATCCGTTCTTCCCGCATTCTTCGAATGGCACCGTTCTTTGCCGCTCCCCCGGAGGTGAGCCCAGATGGCCATGCCGCTGCGCCAGTCCATCAAGGTCGCTACATACCTGGCCGAACAGAAGATCCGCCGACGGGACAAGTTCCCCCTCATCGTGGAGCTGGAGCCGCTCTTCGCCTGCAACCTGGCGTGCGAGGGGTGTGGCAAGATCCAGCACCCGGCCGGGGTGCTCAAGCAGCGCATGCCGGTCGCGCAGGCGGTGGGCGCGGTGCTCGAATCGGGAGCGCCGATGGTTTCCATCGCCGGCGGCGAGCCGCTGATGCACCCGCAGATCGACGAGATCACCCGCCAGTTGGTGGCCAAGCGGAAGTACGTCTTCCTGTGCACCAACGCCCTGCTCATGCGCAAGAAGATGGACAAGTTCACGCCCTCCCCCTACTTCGCGTTCGCGGTGCACATCGACGGGCTGCGGGAGCGGCACGACGAGTCCGTGGCGAAGGAAGGCGTGTTCGACGAGGCCGTGGAGGCCATCAAGGAGGCCAAGCGGCGCGGCTTCCGGGTGACCACCAACTCGACCTTCTTCAACACCGACACCCCGCAGACCATCGTCGAGGTCCTCGACTTCCTCAACGACGACCTCAAGGTCGACGAGATGATGATCTCCCCGGCCTACGCCTACGAGAAGGCGCCCGACCAGGAGCACTTCCTGGGCGTGGAGCAGACCCGCGAGCTGTTCAAGAAGGCCTTCTCGGGCGGCAACCGGGCCCGCTGGCGGCTCAACCACTCCCCGCTGTTCCTCGACTTCCTCGAGGGCAAGGTCGACTTCCCGTGCACGGCGTGGGCGATCCCGAACTACTCCCTCTTCGGCTGGCAGCGCCCGTGCTACCTGATGAGCGACGGATACGTCCCGACGTACCGGGAACTGATCGAGGACACCGACTGGGACAAGTACGGACGCGGCAAGGACCCCCGCTGCGCCAACTGCATGGCGCACTGCGGCTACGAGCCCACCGCGGTCCTGGCCACCATGGGATCGCTCAAGGAGTCCCTGCGTGCCATGCGGGAGACGGTCTCCGGGAACAGGGACTGACGGCATGACCGCCGTCTCCCTGGGGGTTCCCGAGGTACCGGTCCGGCCGATCGCCGAGCGGCGCGTGTCGCGGCGGATCCAGGTCGGGCCGGTGGCTGTCGGGGGCGGGGCCCCCGTGTCGGTGCAGTCGATGACGACGACCCGTACGTCGGACATCGGCGCTACGCTCCAGCAGATCGCCGAGCTGACGG
>NZ_BAABCQ010000167.1:0-16478 GCF_039539045.1 Streptomyces marokkonensis | reverse complement strand
ATGGGACGCCTCGTACCAGCCGTGACCCGGGCTCTCGACATACTGGAGCTCTTCCTCGACGGGGACGGCACGCTCTCCGCCCCCGACATCGTGCGCCGGCTCCAGCTGCCGCGCACCACCGTGCACGAGCTGGTCACCACGCTCTCCGCCCGGAAGTACATCGTCCCCGTGGCCGGGCAGCCCGGGCGGTACCGGCTCGGTGTGCGTCCGTACCAGCTCGGCGCCCGCTACGCCGAACACCTCGACCTCGCCGCCGAGGGACAGCAGGTCGCCCGGACCGTCGCCGAGACCTGCGACGAGACGGTGCACGTGGCGATCCTGGAGGACACGGACGTCATCTACATCGCCAAGGTGGACTCCACGCACGCGGTGCGCATGGTGTCGGCGGCCGGACGCAGGCTGCCCGCCCACTGCACGTCCGTCGGCAAGATGCTGCTGGCCTCCCTCCCCGAGCCGGAGGTCGCCGCACGCTTCCCCGACGGCGCCGAACTGACCGCGATGACCCCGAACAGCATCACCGACCCGGCCGCCCTGCGCGAGGCGCTGGCCGGGATTCGCGAGCGCGGCATCGCGGTGGAGAACCGCGAGTCCAATCCGGACGTCTCCTGCGTGGCCACCCCGGTCCGCGACCGCACCGGCCGGGTCGTCGCAGCGTTGTCGATCTCCGTGCCCATGATCCGCTGGAGCGAGGAGCGCCTCGGCGAGCTGGAGCAGCTCGCCGTCAAGGGCGCCACCGACCTCTCCGAGCGCCTCGGCCACCGGAGCGCGGCATGACGCAGCACGGTACGACGGCGCAGCACGGTACGGCGGCGCAGCACGGTACGGCGGCGACCGGCACCGCGACCGGTATGGCCTACGAGGTGGCCGTCCGGGCGGAGGCGTCTCTCGGCGAGGGGCCCACCTGGGACCCGGCGACGGGCCGCCTCCTGTGGATCGACGTCCTGAACTCCCGCGTCCACACATACGACCCGACGACCGGCCGCCGCACGGTCCGCCGCACCGACCAGCACGTGGGCGCAGTCAAGCCCCGCGCCGGCGGCGGCCTCGTCCTCAACCTGCGGGACGGGATCGGTCTGCTCGACCCCGACGACACCTTCCGCTGGCTGCACCGGGAGGCCGTCCCCGGCCGCCGCGCCAACGACGCCGCAGTCGCCCCCGACGGCACGCTGTGGGCCGGCACCATGCGCTACGACGAGGCACCCGGCGGCGGCACACTGTCCCGGGTCGCCGGGGACGGCGCGGTCGAGGGCGTCCTCGACGACGTGACGGTGAGCAACGGCACCGGCTGGAGCCCCGACGGCCGGCTCATGTACTACGTCGACACACCGACCCGCCGTATCGACGTCTTCGACGTCGCCACAGGGGAGGGCGGCCGGGTCACGGGGCGCCGTCCTCTGGCCACGATCGAGGACGGCGCCGGTTTCCCCGACGGTCTGTGTGTCGACGCCGAAGGCTGTGTGTGGGTCGCCCTGTGGGACGGCGGCGCGGTACGCCGCTACACCCCGTCCGGTGACCTGGACCGGGTGATCCCCCTCCCGGTCCCCCGGGTCACGGCCTGTGCCTTCGGCGGCCCGGACCTGGCCGATCTGTACATCACCACGGCCCGGGTGGGTCTGACGGCCCCGCATCCGCTGGCGGGCTCGGTCCTGGTGGTGCCGGGCGCGGGTCAGGGGACGCCCCAGCCGGCGTTCGCGGGTTGAGCGCGAGACGCGCGACCGGTCCGCGAGGCGTGCGCGCGTGCGGAAGGCGGCATGCCTAGAGCGGCATCCCGGCGGCCTCGCGCTCGCGCTTCGTCAGCGGTGGTCCGCTCAGCTCCGGCTTGAGCGGACCGGCCGCCGCGGCCGTCAGTACGCTCGGTGCCAGCAGTATGTGCGCGCCCCGCTCCAGCGCCATCACGTCCGTCACCCGGCGGGCGACGCGCCCGTTGCCCGTGGCGGTGTACGCGAGCCGCCCGACGTAGGCCGCGGACAGCCGCTCCCGCAGTGATGGTCCGCCCTGCGCGGCCCCGGGGAAGAACACGTCCTGCCCGACGGCGAGTTCCCACGCGGCGCCCGCCGGCCGTGCGACGGCCCGCTGGGCCGACCGGGCCAGCTCCGGTGCGTGCCAGCCGGACCGGCCGAGCACCGAGCGGAGCGCGAGCGCGCTCTGCGCCGCCACCGACATCCCGTGTCCGTAGACCGGGTTGAAGGCGGCCAGCGCGTCCCCGAGCACCACGAGGTTCTCCGGCCACCCGGGCATCCGCTCGTAGAAGTGGCGCCGGTTGGCGGTGGTCCGCGTGATCGACACGTCACCCAGCGGCTCCGCCCCGGCCAGCAGCTCGCCTATCACCGGGTGGCGCAGTTCCCTGCGGGCGTACCGCTCGAAGTCCCCGGCGTCCGTGGTCGGTTCGCCGCCGCGGGTGCCGTACAGCGTGACGAGCCACCGTCCGTCCTCGACGGGGAGCAGGACCCCGCCCCGGCCCGGCCCCCGGGACCGCGGGTCCAGCTGCACGTTGACCACGGGGAAGCCGTCGCGGGCGCCCTCCGGAGCCCGGTACAGGCGGCTGGCGTAGACCACGCCCGCGTCCACCCGCCGTGTCCTCGGCGCGGGCAGCCCCAGTTCCGCCAGCCACCGCGGGGTGCGCGAGGCGCGTCCGGTGGCGTCGACGACCAGGCCGGCGCGGAGCGTGCGCTCGGGTGCGTCACCCACCCGCACGCGTACTCCCGTCACGGTGCCGTCCGGGCAGCCGAGCCCGAGCGCCTCGGCGTGCTCGACGACCTCGATCCGTTCGTCGGCGCACACCAGCGCGCGGACGGTGGCGTCCAGCAGGTCGCGGGTGCACAGCAGCATCCCGTGCGACTCGTCCCACCTCCGGTACCAGCCCTGGGGGGAGAGCACCACCATGTCCGTGGTGACCGGCAGCCGGTGCGCCCCCGCCCGCCGGAGCCGGTCGGTGACGCCCGGCAGGAGCTCCTCCAGCGCGCGGGCTCCGCCCGACCACAACTGGTGGGCGTGCCGGGCCTGGGGCAGTCCCCGGCGCGGGCGCGGCCCGGTGGGCAGCGCGTCGCGCTCGACAACGGTGACCCGGCCGGCGTACGGCGCCAGGGCACGGGCGGCGAGCATGCCGGAGAGCGAGCCGCCGAGAACGACGGCACCGGTGGGGCGTTGACTCATGTGCGGGCGCTCTCTGTGGGGGCGGCCGCACGGGCGCGTACCGCCTCGATCTCGTCGGGACGGCGCAGTGCCCGGGACGTGGCGCCGATGTCGTGGAGCAGGTCCGTGCTGTCCACCTCGCCGGTGCCGTCCTCGCGCGGTGGCGGTTGCCGCCCGTCGGCCACGGCCTCCAGGATCACCACCGCCGCGGCCAGGGCCTTGGCCCGCTCCGGCGTGAAACCGAGGGACAGGGCCGCCTCGTACGACCGCCGCCGCCGGCCCTCGTCGATGTGCCGGGACAGGGGGAGCAGCGCGTCCCGGATGAACGTCTCGCGGCGGATGAGGCGCAGTTCCGGCGTGGAGCGCGGGACGAAGGGCGCGCGGGGGCCGCCGACCGACCGCATCAGGTGGTACAGCGGCCGCAGTTCGCGGTGGGCGAGCCTGACCAGGCGGCGTTCGCGCAGGTACTGGCCGGTGTGCGGAAGGATGAAGCCCAGCGCGATCACGATGGCGGACAGGCAGGCGACGGGCGGTGCCAGGTCGGTGCTGAGCCAGTCGGCCTCGTGGCCGGTCCAGCGGGCCGCGACGGCGGTGAGCTTGGCGGCGTCGAAGACCAGGTTCAGCGCGTAGCCGACGCCGAGGAACATCAGCCCCCAGCGCAGCCAGGCGTCCAGGCCGTCGGTGCGCACCCAGTTCCAGAGCAGCCAGGACGTGATCAGGACGGCCACGGTGTGGGCGAGCAGGTAGAGCAGGATCTGCTCGCGCATGAAGGGGGTCGTGGCGTAGTACGTGTCCAGGTCCCGCAGGCGTTCCACGGGCGCGTCGGCGAGGGCGAACAGCGTCCACAGGGCGACGATCACTCCCGAGTAGACACAGACCACCCAGCGCACGGCGCGACGTTTGGCCGCCGCGCGGTCGGAGGGCCCGTTGCGCCAGGTGATGATCAGCAGCAGGCAGGAACCGCAGAAGGCGGTCAGCAGGGAGTACACCCATGGCGCCGAGATGTTGGGCACGCCGGTGACCCGGTTGGTCCAGGCGATGGTCGAGGGGGCCGCGAAGACGAACACCGCGCAGGCGAGGATCAGCAGGCCGCCGACCGCGCGCAGCAGCGGGTCCCGCCAGAGCCGGATCACGGTGGGTAGTTTGATGGCCAGCGCAGTGGTCAGGACCGCGGCCGGGATCCAGAAGGAGATGTACAACTCGTCGAGGAGGCCGGGGAGTTCGAGCGCCGATACGACGGCGGCGCCGGTCGCCGGGAGGTCCGCCGTCACCGTGACGCACCTCTCCGTCCACGGTAGCCGAGCGACCTCTGGACGGGGTGGGGGGACGTGTCGTCCGGCCGCCCGCGCAGCAGGGGCCGGCACGCGGCGGCGAGGCGGTGCCCGAAGTCGTCGGCGGCGGCCTCGTCGTCCTGCCGGGAGCCGTCGCGGGCGGCCGCGACCAGTGCCACGTCCGTCCAGCCGGGCCGGTCGGCCAGGGCGCGGGCGGCGGCCGTGCCGACGCCGTGGTGGTGGCGGTGCCCGGCGTGGATGTGCCACAACTCATGGCCGAGAACGACCAGTTGCTGCACCGCCTCGGCCCGCTCCTCGACGATGACCAGGTCGCGGTCGTGGAACTCGACCCACAGTCCGGTGACCAGCAGTTCGTCGGGGAACCGCTCGAAGCGCAGCTCGACGGGCCGTCCGGCGCGGCGCGCGGCCATCTCCGCGCACAGCGCGTGGCACAGCTCCCGCACGTCCCGCGGCGAGCGGTGCGCCGTGCGGACCGCGGCGGCGAGGTCGGCCGCCAGGCCGTCGGCAGAGCCGTCCCGCGCGCGCTTGAGCGCGGCGGCGGCCCGGGCAGCCCACCCGCACACGCCCGCGAGGTTCATCCTTCCCCCTCCTCAACGCCGGTCAGGTCAGGAGCCCTCCGAGGTTAGCGCCCACGTCTGCCCGCGTCATGCGATCCGGCGACGATCGTTCAACCGGGAACGACCGACCCGGGAACGACCGACCCGGGAACGACCGACCCGGGAACGACCGGAGGTGATCGCCGGAAACCCAACCGGAACGGCCCCCGCTCCCGGAAAGTCCTGCGCGACCCATTGACGCGCTCTCCGTGCGACCTTACGGTCCCGTTCGAAGTTACGAGCGCCATTCGATATATCGAACATCCCGAACGCACACCTTACGTTCATGACAGATGGGGCAGGGCATGGGACGACCTGGCCTGGATCGCAGGCACTTTCTGGCCGCGGCGGGCGGCCTGACGGTCGCGGGGAGCTTCGGCTTCGCGGCCCTGGGCACGGGCGCCGACGCGCTCGCCTCCGGTGCGGACACCCGCGTCAGCTACTGGAACCTCTTCAGCGGCGGCGACGGCTACAACATGATCGCGATGCTGGACTCCTTCCGTAAGGACAACCCGGGCATCGACGTGAAGGACTCCACCCTCCAGTGGGGCAGCCCCTTCTACACCAAGCTCGCCATGGCGGCCGCCGGCAACCGCGCTCCGGACCTCGGCGTCATGCACCTGGGCCGCGTCACCGGCTTCTCGCCCGGTCGTCTCCTGGACCCCTGGGACGTCGGCCTGCTCGCCAAGTACGGCGTGAGGGAGGCGGACTTCAACCCCGAGCTGTGGAAGCGCGCCGTCATCGACGGCAAGCTCTACGCCCTCCCGCTCGACATCCACGTCCAGCTCTGCTTCTACCGCAAGGACGTGCTGAAGAAGGCGGGTCTGCTCGGCGCCGACGGGCGGATGGTGCCCGTGACGTCGACCGAGGACTGGTTCGACATGCTCAAGGAGGCCAAGAAGGCCACCAAGAAGGGCCTGCAGACCATCGGCTTCTGGCACAACGACCAGAACTTCCAGTGGTGGGACTTCGTCGCCTTCTACACCCAGCTCGGCGGCACCTGGTTCAACGACGACAAGACCGAGATCACCTTCGACACCGACAAGGCCACCCAGGTCCTGGAATTCCTGCGCCGGCACATCGCCGACGGCTACGCCGACCCGGGTTACGGAGGCGCGGCGGGCGCCGAACAGTTCGTCAACGGCGCCCCCTTCGCCTGGGAGGGCAACTGGTCGGTGCCCGTCTTCTCCGGCGCGGAACTCGACTACGGCGCGGCCCCGCTGCCGCCCGTCTTCGGCAAGCAGGCCACCCACGCCGAGTCGCACTCCTTCGTCCTCCCGCACCAGGCCGGCCGCGGCGGCGCCACCAACGAGGCCGCGCACCAACTGGCCGCCTACGTCGTCAAGCACGCCCAGCAGTGGGCGGCCGGCGGACACATCCCCGCCTACACGCCGACCCTGTCCACGGCCGCCTACAAGGAGCTGAACCCGCAGAGCGAGTACGTCACCGCGATGGACCACCAGGCCACCGAGCCCAAGGTGTGGTTCGCCGGTTCCACCGGCATCCTCGCCCAGCGCGTCGGCCCGATCGTCGTCTCCTCGACGATGGGCTCGGCCAAGCCGGAGGCCGCCGCCCGCCGTATGAAGGGCGCGCTCACCGACCTGCTCGGCACGAAGAACCCGATGGACGGCAAAACCGCCGCGCAGGGAGGTGCGGCCGCATGACCACGACCAGCGCTGAAACGGTCATCCGCCCGGTGCGCGCGAAGACCGCCGCCGACAACGCCACCGTCCGCCGCAGGCAGGGCTTCCAGCACGGCGGCTGGTTCGTCGCCCCGTTCCTCGCCCTGTTCGCGCTCTTCGTCGTCTGGCCCCTGCTGCGCGGGCTCTACCTCAGCTTCACGGACGCCAACATCTCCGGCGACAGCGCGAGTTTCATCGGCCTGGACAACTACAGCGAGGCGCTCCAGGACCCCCTGATGTGGGACGCGCTCGGCCACAGCGCGTACTTCACGCTGCTCGTCGTGCCCTGCATCACGGTCCTCGCCTTCCTCCTCGCGATGCTGGCCCACCACATCGAGCGCGGCAAGTGGCTGTGGCGGCTCTGCTTCTTCATGCCGTTCCTGCTGCCGTCCACCGTCGCCGCCAACCTGTGGCAGTGGCTGTTCAACCCCGGCAGCGGCATGGTCAACCACGTCTTCGGCCTCGAGACGCCGTGGCTGACCGACAAGTCGTACGCGCTGCTCGCGGTCGTCATCACCACCCTGTGGTGGACGGTCGGCTTCAGCTTCCTGCTCTACCTCGCCGCTCTCCAGGGCATCCCGCTGCACCTCTACGAGGCGGCCAAGCTGGACGGCGCGAACGCCTGGCACCGCATGCTCCACATCACGCTGCCGATGCTGCGCAACATCACCGGCCTCGTCGTCGCCCTGCAGATCCTCGCCTCCCTCCAGGTCTTCGACCAGGCCGTCGTCATGCAGGACTTCGGGCCGGGCCCGGAGGAATCGACCCGCACCTTCGTGCAGTACACCCTCGAACAGGGCTTCACCAGCTACCGCGTGGGCTACGCCTCCGCGATCTCCATCATCTTCTTCGTGCTCATCGCGGCCGTCGCCCTCGCCCGGATGTGGCTGCTGCGCAACCGTGAGGAGGGCGGCCGATGACCACCGCCGCGGCGCCGACGCGCACCACACCCCGCAGAGCCTGGTCGACCGGCCAGATCGTGCTCACCGTCCTCGGCACGGCCGTCTCCGCGCTGTTCCTGGCGCCCCTGGCCTGGGCCCTGTTCACCTCGCTCAAGTCGGAGACCGAGGCCGTCGAGGTCCCGACGCACTGGCTGCCCGAGGACTGGACGGGCCAGGCGTGGACGGCCCTCTTCGAGACCGGCAACATCACCAACTGGTTCGTCAACTCCCTGGTCGTGTCGGTCTGCGTGACGACGATCGTGCTGCTGGTGAGCGCCCTGGCCGGTTACGGCTTCGCCCGCACCGAGTTCCGGGGCAAGGGCCTCCTGATGGGCGTGGTCATGGCCGGCCTCATGGTCTCCCCGGCCGTGCTCGGCGTGCCCCTGTTCACCACCGTCCAGCAGATGGGGATGGTCGACACCTACTGGGGCATGATCCTGCCGCAGTGCGCGCCCGCCGCGATGGTCTACATCCTCTACAAGTTCTTCCAGGGCATCCCGCGCGAACTGGAGGAGGCCGCCTTCATCGACGGCGCCGGCCGCTGGCGCGTCTTCTTCACCATCATCGTGCCGCTCTCCCGCCCCTCCCTCGCTGCGGTCGGCATCTTCACCTTCATCAGCTCGTGGAACAACTTCCTGTGGCCGTACATGGTGACCAACAACCCCGACCTGATGACCATGCCGAACGGCATCGCGACCGTCATGAACTCCTACGGCATCCAGTGGGCCCAGCTCATGGCCGGCGGCCTCATGGCCGGGCTGCCGCTGATCATCGTCTTCGTCTTCTTCCAACGGCAGATCGTGGCGGGCGTGGCCCACACGGGATTGGCGGGACAGTGACCGCGCGGACCGTGCGCACCGTGCGCAGAACCGCCACCGCCGTGGCGGCGGCGACCTTGATGGCCCTGCTGCCCCATACGGCACAGGCGGCGGAGAGCTACCCCGACCCGCGCCCCCTCACGGGCCAGGAGATCATCCACGACCCCACCGTCACCCGCCTCAAGGGCGGCGGCTACGTCGCCTACTCCACCGGTGGCGTCATCGGCGCCCGCCTCTCCGAGGACGGCCGGCACTGGGACGACGCGGGCAACGCCTTCGCGCAGCCCCCAGGCTGGTGGTACGAGTACAACGACACCGGCGACCCGTGGGCCCCGGACATCTCCTACCGCGCCGGCCGTTACTGGCTGTACTACGCGGTCTCCTCCTGGGGCACCAACCACTCCGCGATCGGCGTCGCCACCTCCCGCACGGGCCTGCCCGGCACCTGGACCGACCACGGCAAGGTCTTCTCCTCCGAGACGACCGACACGTGGAACGCCATCGACCCGGCGGTCATCCAGGCCGACGGCCGTCTGTGGATGTCCTTCGGCTCCTACTGGAGCGGCATCCGCATGGTCGAGCTGGACCGGCAGACCGGCAAGGCCGTCCAGGGCGCGGAGGTCCACCACCTGGCCACCCGCCCGGACGAGCCGTACGCCGTCGAAGGCCCGGAGATCGTCGAGCACGGCCGCCACTACTACCTCTTCGCGTCGTACGACGCCTGCTGCCAGGGTGTGGACAGCACGTACAGGATCAAGGTCGGCAGGTCCACGGACATCAGGGGCCCCTACGTCGACAGCACCGGCACCCCGATGCTCGAGGGCGGCGGCGACCTCCTCCTGGAAGGCCACGGCCGCCACATCGGCACGGGCGGCCAGTCCGTCTTCCGCGACCGGGGCCGGGACTGGCTGGCGTACCACTACTACGACGCCGAGGACGAAGGCACGCCCAAGCTCGGGCTGAACGCCTTGACCTGGACCAAGGACGGCCGGCCGAAGGTCTCTTGAGAGCACGGCCGGCCACAACGAACCCGCGGACACACGCGAACCTCTGGAAAGGCAGACATGCGAACCGCCCGCTTCACCCTCGACCCCGCCTTCACCGTCGGTGAGGTCAACCCCCGCCTCTTCGGCTCCTTCGTGGAACACCTCGGCCGCTGCGTGTACACCGGCATCTTCGAACCGGGCCACCCCACCGCGGACGAGTCGGGCCTGCGCCAGGACGTGCTCGACCTCGTCCGCGAACTCGGCGTCACCGCCATCCGCTACCCCGGCGGCAACTTCGTCTCCGGCTACAAGTGGGAGGACTCCGTCGGCCCGGTCGAGAACCGCCCCCGCCGCCTCGACCTGGCCTGGCGCTCCACGGAGACCAACCGCTTCGGCCTCTCCGAGTACATCGCCTTCCTCAAGAAGATCGGCCCCCAGGCCGAACCGATGATGGCGGTCAACCTCGGCACCCGCGGCGTCGCCGAGGCCCTCGAACTCCAGGAGTACGCCAACCACCCCTCCGGCACCGCGCTCTCCGACCTGCGCGCCGAGCACGGCGACAAGGACCCCTTCGGCATCAGGCTCTGGTGCCTGGGCAACGAGATGGACGGCCCCTGGCAGACCGGTCACAAGACCGCCGAGGAGTACGGCCGCGTCGCCGCCGAGACCGCCCGCGCCATGCGCCAGATCGACCCCGGCCTCGAACTCGTCGCCTGCGGCTCATCCGGCCAGTCCATGGAGACCTTCGCCGAGTGGGAGGCGACGGTCCTCAAGGAGACGTACGACCTGGTCGACCACATCTCCCTGCACGCCTACTACGAGCCGTTCGACGGCGACGTCGACTCCTTCCTCGCCTCGGCCGTGGACATGGAGTCGTTCATCGAGAACGTCGTCGCCACCTGCGACCACATCGGCGCCCGCCTCAAGTCCAAGAAGAGGATCAACCTCTCCTTCGACGAGTGGAACGTCTGGTACATGGCCAAGACCCAGGCCGAGGTCAGCGCCCTGGACTGGCCCGAGGCCCCCCGCCTGCTGGAGGACAACTACAGCGTCACCGACGCGGTCGTCTTCGGCTCGCTCCTCATCGCCCTGCTGCGGCACGCCGACCGCGTCACCGTCGCCTGCCTCGCCCAGCTCGTCAACGTCATCGCCCCGATCATGACCGAGCCGGGCGGGGCGGCCTGGCGTCAGACGACCTTCTTCCCGTTCGCGCAGGCCTCGAAGTACGGCCGCGGCGAGGTCCTCGACGTCCGGGTGGACTCACCGAGGTACGAGACGAAGAAGTACGGCGAGGCCGACCTGCTGCACGCCACCGCCGTGCGCGCCGAGGACGGCTCGGTCACCGTCTTCGCCGTCAACCGCTCGCGCACCGATTCGCTGCCGCTCGACGTCGCCCTGAGCGGCCTGGAGCTGACCGAGGTCGTCGAGCACACCGCCCTCGCGGACGCCGACCCCGACGCCCGCAACACGCTCGCCGAGCCCGAGCGGGTCGCCCCGCACCCGGCCGAGGGCACCCAGCTGCGGGACGGCACGCTGACCGCCGTACTGGAGCCGCTGTCCTGGAACGTGATCCGGCTGCGCTGAGGTTGGCGGGTCCGGCGGGTCCGGCGGGTCCGGCGGGTCCGGCCGGTCCGGCCGGGGGTCAGCGGCGCGGGCCGGGGGAGGTGACCGGTTTCACCGGCACCCCTCCGGCCGCGCCGCCCAGCAGTTTCAGCCTGACCGTCCCCGGTCCCGACACGGAGTCGCCGCCGGCCAGGACCGCGATCGCCAGGGTGTTGGCGGCGGCGCGGGTGCGCAGGATGCCGTTCGGCAGGACGAAGGTGTGCGGCTCGCCCGCCGGGCCGCCCACGTACTCGCCCATGTTCCAGCCGTTGAGGAAGACCTGGGCGCGGTAGTCGCGGTCCGGACGGTCGCGGTCCGGACGGTCGCGGTCCGGGCGGTCGTGGTCGTGATCGGGGGTCCCGTCCTGACCGTCGTGGTCCCGGCCGTCGTCGAGGACGAGTCCGACCGAGGCGTCGACGTCCGGCGGGACGTCCAGCCGGAAGGTGGTCCGGTACCAGGTCACGCCCTGACGCCGGTCCGTCCGGGGAAGGGCCACGGGCTCCCAGCCGCCGTCGTCGTACCCGGGCAGATACCAGCCGTGCCGCTCCCCGAACAGCCCGCCGTGGTTGAGCGGCCCGCGCACCGGGTCGGGCGCGGCGGCCCCCTGGATCCGCCACGTCACCTTCGGCGACGCACCCTCGAAGGCGACCGACGTCAGCCCGCGGGCCGCCTGGTACGCGTCCTGGTCGTGCTGGGTGCGCCGGACGAGGACGGACAGGACGGGGGAGGCGCCGGGCTTCTTCCCGAGCGCCTCCCGCGCTTCCTCCGGCAGCCGGAAGCCGGCCGTGGCGGTCCACGTGCCCTTGCCGCCGTCGTCCTCGCGGCCCATGCGATGGGTGCCCAGCGGCTCCCCGTCCAGCCAGGCCATCAGCATCCCCCGCGCGCCCGTGCTGTAGGCGAGGGACACCGACTCCAGGCCCGCGCCGCCGCTGAGCCGGCCCCGGTACCAGACGTCGCCGTAGTGGAAGCCGTAGTCGTCGGCGAAGAGCACGGGCTGCCCGTCGGGCACGGGGGTCGTGCTGTACGACGTCCGCCGGTCGGCGACCGCCCACCCCGAGTCGTCGTAGCCGGGGGCGGACTCCGGGTTCTCGGCGCGGCGCCGCCAGCCGTCCAGCGCGGGCAGCACCAGCTCGGGCACGCCGGGCAGCGGCCGGGCGGCCAGCAGGCTGTGGGCACGGCTGCCCGACGTACTGACCGCGCTGCCGTTCCAGGTCACGTGGGTGATGCCGCGCGGCGCCCACACCTCGAGAGGGCACTCCTCGACGGTGTCACCGGTCAGCCGGATCGTGGCACCGTCCAGGGCGACGTCGCGCAGCAGCGCCGGGCCGTGCACCAGGACGCGGCCGGACGGGGTCTCGTAGGGCCACAGCCGCAGCGAGGCGGCGTCGTCCGCGACGAGCAGGATCAGGGTGCGGTCGGACTTGCCGCTGCGCACCCGCACCCGGGTCAGCCTGTTCTCCCCGAGGGGCACCATGACGTGCAGCTTTCCGTGGTCGACCACCCAGGCGGCCTCCTCGTCCAGCCGGGTCGGCCACGGCTCGTGCGGGCACTCCAGCACCAGGTGCGCCATCTCGCCGGCCCGGCCCACGAAGGCGGCGATGTCCAGCCGCCCGACGCTCATGGAGAGCATGGGCTGCACGGTGGCGTACGCCAGTTTCCGCCCCGCGCCCAGGTGGAGCCCGGTGGCGAACAGTTTGGCGTCCCGGGCGGGGACGGTGACCTCCACGTCGGTCCCGCCCATCGGTACCTTCGACGTGACGTCGGTCTCCGAGTCGTTGCGCACGACGTAGGCGTGGGTGCCGGTGTCCGGGTTGGCCAGGTGCCGCACCCTGATCCGGGCGTCCGAGGCCCCGACCCGCCGCGCCTCCTCCATCCGGGTGAAATCGGGAACGTTGCGCAGCAGCTGTCCCAGCTGGTGGAGGGGGGCCATCTTGTCCGTCGGCCGACGTGCCTCGTCGATCGCCGCCGTGGGGTCGTACGTGGGCGTGGGAGCGGACGGCGCGGGCAGCCAGCCCCACGAGGTGCCGCCGAACGCGGTGTGGATGTTGTGCAGCGTGATCCCGTGCGCGAGGTGGGCGAGATGGACGCGGCGCGCCTCGGCGGCGTCCCGGGTCCGCTCCACCTCTCCCCAGGCGACCGGGGTGTCGGCGTGCAGGAGCGGTACGTCGATGCCGTCGGCGCGGAGCCTGTCGTGCAGGCGGGTCAGGCGGGCCCGCTGCGGGGCGTCGACCTGGTAGAGCAGGACCGTGCCCGTGCCCCGGGTGTACTGGTGCCGGGCGGCGACGGCGTTGACGCGGCTCAGCCACTCGTCGGCGTGGCGCAGATGGGCGGGGTCGGGAGTGCGGGCCCGGCCCTCGGTGGCCGTCAGCCAGCCGGGCAGGCCGCCCGCGTCCACGTCTGCGCCGATGTACGGGCCGGGCCGCAGGACGACGTACATCCGGGTCTCGGCGGCCGTGCGCAGGAAGAGGTCCAGGTCGCGGACGCCGGTGAAGTCGTACTCACCGGGGGCGGGGGAGTGCTGGTTCCAGGCGAGACGGACGCTGACCGAGTTGTACCCGTATGCCCGCATCTTCTGCAGCACGTCCCGCCACAGCGACGGGCTCGGCAGCCGGAAGGGGTGCATCTCGCCGGACCACAGGGCGAGGCGTCTGCCGTCGATCAGCAGGGAGTACCGGTCCAGGGCGACGCGGTGACGCACGCCGTCGGCGCCGGGCGGCCCGGGCGGCGGCCCGGTGGGCACGGGGCCGCGGGCGCCGGAGCGGGGCAGTGCCTGGCTGCTCACGCTGCCGCCCAGCGCGAGACCGAGGACGGTGGTGCCCGCGAGGGCGCTGAACGCTCGTCTGCTGAGCCTGCTGAGCTCCAAGGCAGCCTCTCCTGTTGCCGTGCTTCTCGTGCTGCGCTGCCGGGCCATTCTCCACAAGGACGCCGGGATACGTTAAACGGCCGGAGTTCGATCTGTTCGCGCCCCGGGGCGTGCGTGCGACGCGACCGCCCTGTGGATGGCATGTGCACAATCGACGGATGCTGCCCGGGCGGCCGGTACCGGCAGGCGCGGACGCGTCCGCCGATCGGGCGGCGTCAGCGGGACGGCCCGCGCTCCTCGATCTCGTCCGCGCACTCGCGGGGCACCGCCACGTCGGCCGGAAACCGCCCTGCCCGCCCGGCCTCGGCGCGGCTCTGCTCGACGCGGTCCGCGATCTCGTGGCAGACGACGGTGTACGTCTCCCTCTGCTACCTCTGCGCCTCCCCCGGCGTCGGCTCCTCGGCCGGGTACCACCCGAACTCCTCCGGGGACGGCCCGGCGTCGAGAGCGGCGGTGGCGACGAGGCCGGCCAGACACAGCCCCGCCCACACGCCGACGACGATCCGCCGGTCCACGGTCACTTCGTGGTGTACGTGAGGAAGTCGGCCCAGACGGCGGGGGAGAGACGGAGCTGGGGGCCCTGCGTGTGCTTGGAGTCGCGGACGTGGACGGTGTGGGGGAGGGTGGCTGTCTCTACGCAGTCGCCGTCGCCGCTGCTGCTGTAGCTCGACTTGAACCAGACCAGTTCGCCGGTGCTCATAGGTCTCCTCGCATCCGCTGCAACAGGCTCACGGAGTCCGGAACGGTGAGAGCCTGCGAACGCATACTCGCATACCGTTTCAGGCGGCAGCCCGGCTCGCTCGACGAGCACGGCCGCGGCCTGGCGTTGGTCGACGCGCTCGCCGATCGCTGGGAGGTGCTGGACCGCGAGCCGCCCGCCAAGACCGTGCGGGCGGAGGTCGACGTGCCGGGCTGGTTGTCGCTCGTCCGGGCGCTCGGTGCCGGCTGACGCAGGGTCAGGACCCGCTCGGTCGGCACACCAGGGGCTTGTCCAGTTCGGAGCAGGGGCGGTGGCCCTCGGCGCGGATGATGTCCTTGCCGACCTCGTTGGCGAGGTAGCGCAGGAAGCCCGCGGCGATCGAGTCCGCCGGGGGTTCGCCGTAGGTGTAGGCGATCTCCGTCTCCCAGAAGGGATACGCCCCCTGGTCGGCGCCCTCCAGTGTCGCGGGGTAGCCGTCGATGCGGACCTGCCGTACGTCCTTGTGGGCCTCGGCGAGGCCGACCTCGCTGTAGCCGAGGGCGCCGGGGGTCGAGGTGACGGTGTTCAGCAGGGTCTGGGTCTTGTTGACCTCGCAGCGATTGGACCGGCTCATGTCCATGCCCCTGCAGTCGCTCGTCGTGACCGCCGGCAGGGGGCGGTCGTCCAGGACCTGCCGCTGGAGGGTGGTGCGGGTGCCGGAGCCCGGGTGGCGGCCGACGAGCTGGACGGGCAGGTCCTCGCCGTTCACCTGCTCCCAGTTGGTGATCCTCCCGGCGTAGAGGTCCCGGACCTGCTTCAGGGACAGGTCCTGGACGCCGGTGTCCTTGTTCACGACCAGGGTGAACAGGGACAGGGCGACAGGGCGGGGCAGGAGCCGGGTGCGGCCGGGGGACTTGGGGCCGTCGCTGAACGTCAACCGGTCGCCGAGCCCTTCGTCACCCTTCGGCTTGGCCTTGTCCCCGGCCGTGGCGAGTGCGTCCAGCCCCGGGACACTGCCCTCGAACTGGCTGTCGGACAGGGGTATGCGCGCGCCTGGGCAGGTCTTCGTGTACTGCTCGGCGGCCGACTCCAGGACCGGCTTGAACGCCGTGGAGCCCGTCAGGTGCAGCGTCCCCTCGGCGCAGTCCAGCGGCGCGGCCATGGCGTCCTCGCTCCGGGCGAACGTGGACACGGACTGGGCGACGCTCACCAGGACGAGCAGGGCCAGGAGCCAGCGGACCGGCCGGGACGCGAAGGGGTAGTACTCCGTCCTCTTGATGGTCCCGCCGCGGACCCCGCCCACGATGCCCGCGGTGACCTGCGGATCGGGGAAGTCGGTCTCGGTGAAGCCGGGCAAGCGGTCCAGGACCGCCAGCACCTTGTAGTGCGCCCGGCGGTTGAGCTTCACCTTGGGCAGCCTGATGACACCGTCCGTGGCCCCGAGGCCCGGCGTTCCCGGCGTGAAGAAGTCGCGCAGCACGGTGTGGCTGCACTCCGTCACGACCATGCCGACCACGCGGCGGCCCGGGAACGCCACGCGTATGCCCACCGCGTCGTTGGCGGGAGCCACGTAGTCCTCCTCGACTATCGGGGTCCAGCCGACGTTCTCGATGCGCAGCAGGGCGACGGACGGGTCGCGCAGGTGGGCGCCGTCCCACTGCATGCGCTGGAGCACCCCGGCCTCCGGGCCGGAGGACGTGGCCGAGTCCCGGGCGCTGGTGTCCATCTGGACCCGGTAACCGAGCCGTTTGCGGCCTGCGAGGAAGAACTCCCACAGGGCGGCGATCACGGGCACGGCGAGGCCGAGAACGGCGATCACCGACTCCCACGGAAAACCGTTCACGACCGACTCCCGACTCCCGGCTCAGTGGATGGGGGAGGCCATGT
>NZ_BAABCQ010000166.1:0-16486 GCF_039539045.1 Streptomyces marokkonensis | reverse complement strand
CAGGGTATTTCTCCCCACCGTAACAGATATACCCAGGGGGGTATTCCGACGGGCGGGTGGGGCGGCGCCGCGCGCGTACCCTCCGTGCAGCCGGGAAGAGGCCGAGCGTGAGTTTGGGCAACTGCTGCGTGCTGTCGGGAAGTTGGGGTACCCGGTGCGGCAGCACGGTCGGCACCGGGGTCGGCGCCGGTGGCGGCCGTGCTGCTCGACGTCGCTCGCCCCTCCCCGACATCGCCCCTCCCCGACATCGCCCCTCGGGCACCGGCTCTCTCCGGCATCGCCTCTCCGGCACCACCTCCGAGCGGAAGCCGACGTGACCCGAACGGCCCTGTCGGGTACCCGAGCGGTCCGCGCGGGGTTGGGATGTGTACGGGTACCCCCGTGCCCGCGCGGCCCGACCGCTGTCCCGACACGGAAAGGACCCCCGATGTCCGCCGACACCCAGCAGGCGCCCCCCGGGCTCACGGACGAGGAGCTCGCCGGCCTGGACGCCCACTGGCGCGCCGCGAACTACCTCTCCGTCGGCCAGATCTACCTGATGGCCAACCCCCTGCTGACCGAGCCGCTGCGCCCCGAGCACGTCAAGCCCCGACTGCTCGGCCACTGGGGCACCTCACCCGGCCTCAACCTGGTCCACACCCACCTCAACCGGGTGATCAAGGCCCGTGACCTCGACGCCCTGTGCGTCTGGGGCCCCGGCCACGGAGGTCCCGCCGTCCTGGCGAACTCGTGGCTGGAGGGCTCGTACACCGAGACCTATCCGGACATCACCCGGGACGCGGCCGGGATGGCCCGGCTGTTCAAGCAGTTCTCGTTCCCCGGCGGCGTGCCGAGCCATGTCGCGCCCGAGACGCCGGGCTCCATCCACGAGGGCGGCGAGCTCGGCTACGCGCTCTCGCACGCCTACGGAGCCGCCTTCGACCACCCCGGCCTGGTGGTCGCCTGCGTGATCGGCGACGGCGAGGCGGAGACAGGTCCACTGGCGACGTCCTGGCACTCCAACAAGTTCCTCGACCCCGTGGGCGACGGCGCCGTCCTGCCGGTCCTGCACCTCAACGGCTACAAGATCGCCAACCCGACCGTGCTCGCCCGCCTCCCCGAGGCGGAACTCGACGAACTCCTGCGGGGCTACGGCCACGATCCGATCCACGTCACCGGCGACGAGCCGGCCGCCGTCCACCGCGTGATGGCCCACGCCCTGGACACCGCCCTGGACCGCATCGCCACGATCCAGCGGGCCGCCCGCGAGGAGGGTGCCACCGACCGCCCCCGCTGGCCGATGATCGTACTGCGCACTCCCAAGGGCTGGACCGGCCCGGCCGAGGTCGACGGCCTGCCCGTGGAGAACACCTGGCGCGCCCACCAGGTGCCGCTGCCCGCCGTACGGACCGATCCGGAACACCTGAGGCAGCTGGAGCGGTGGCTGCGCTCGTACCGGCCCGGGGAACTGTTCGACGACGCCGGAGCACCGCGGCCCGCCGTCCTGGCCGCCGTCCCCGAGGGCGCGCGCCGCCTCGGAGCCAGCCCCTTCGCCAACGGCGGACTGCTCCTGCGCGAGCTGCCGCTGCCGTCGCTGGAGAAGTACGCCGTTCCCGTCGACACACCCGGCGCGAGCATGCACGAACCCACCCGGGTCCTCGGCGACCTGCTCCGCGACGTCATGGACGCCACCGCCGACCGGCGCGACTTCCGCCTCGTCGGCCCCGACGAGACCGCCTCCAACCGCCTCCAGGCCGTCTACGCCGCCAGCGGCAAGGCCTGGCAGGAACGGACGCTGCCCGTCGACGAGAACCTCGACCGGCACGGCCGCGTGATGGAGATCCTCTCCGAACACACCTGCCAGGGCTGGCTGGAGGGATACCTCCTCACCGGCCGGCACGGACTGTTCTCCTGCTACGAGGCCTTCGTCCACATCGTCGACTCGATGGTCAACCAGCACGTCAAATGGCTGCGGGTGACCCGCCGCCTGCCCTGGCGCGCCCCCATCGCCTCCCTCAACTACCTGCTCACCTCCCACGTGTGGCGCCAGGACCACAACGGCTTCTCCCACCAGGACCCCGGCTTCGTCGACCACATCCTCAACAAGAGCCCCGAGGCCGTACGGGTCTACCTGCCGCCGGACGCCAACACCCTGCTCTCCGTCGCCGACCACGCCCTGCGCAGCCGCGACTACGTCAACGTGATCGTCGCCGGCAAGCAGCCCTGCTTCGACTGGCTGTCCATGGAACAGGCGAGGACGCACTGCGCCCGCGGCGCCGGCATCTGGGACTGGGCCGGCACCGAGGACGGGACCCGCGAACCCGACGTGGTGCTCGCCTGCGCGGGCGACGTCCCGACCCAGGAGGTGCTCGCCGCCGCCCAGCTCGTCCGCCGCCACCTGCCCGAACTCGCCGTACGTGTCGTCAACGTCGTCGACATCGCCCGGCTGCTGCCCAGCGGGGAACACCCGCACGGCATGAGCGACTTCGAGTACGACGGCCTGTTCACCGCCGACAGGCCGGTCATCTTCGCCTACCACGGGTACCCCTGGCTGATCCACCGGCTCGCCTACCGGCGCACCGGCCACGCCCATCTGCACGTGCGCGGCTACAAGGAGATCGGGACCACCACCACACCCTTCGACATGGTGGTCGGCAACGACATGGACCGCTACCGCCTGGTCATGGACGTCATCGACCGGGTGCCCGGCCTCGCCGTGCGCGCGGCGGCCGTACGGCAGCGGATGGAGGACGCCCGGCTGCGCCACCACGACTGGATCCGCGAACACGGAGTGGACCTGCCCGAGGTCGCCGACTGGTCCTGGGAGGGCTCGAAGTGACCGCGACGCCCTCGACCTGGGACTACGACCACTACGACCCCGCGGACGAGCGGCTGCGCGAGTCGCTGTGCACACTCGGCAACGGTTACTTCGCCACCCGCGGCGCGCTGCCCGAGTGCGTCGCGGACGACGTGCACTACCCGGGCACCTACGTGGCCGGCTGCTACAACCGGCTCACCTCCGCCGTCGCCGGGCGGGAGGTGGAGAACGAGGACATGGTCAACCTCCCCAACTGGCTGCCCCTGCGCTTCAGGGCCGACGGAGGGGACTGGCTCACGCCGGACACCGCCGAGGTGCTCGACCACCGGCAGACCGTGCACCTGGACTCGGGCGTGCTGGAGCGCCGCACCCACTTCGGGATCGGCCGAGGACGCGTGCTGTCCGTGCGCCAGCTGCGCATGGTGCACATGGCCGATCCCCACCTCGCCGCGCTGCGCACGGAGTTCACGGTCGAGTCCGGTGCGGCCGACCTCGACGTGGAAGCGGCCCTGGACGGCGGCGTCACCAACTCCGGGGTGCCGCGCTACCGGGACCTGGAGGGCCGCCACCTGACCCACGTGCACACCGGCGACGCCGACGACGGCACGGTGTGGCTGCGCTGCCGCACCCGCACCTCGGACATCCGGGTCGGCATGGCGGCCCGCACGACGGCCGGCGCGCCCGTCACCCCGGCCCGGGAACACCTGCGCGTCACCCAGCGCACGGCCCTGCGCGCGGAGCCGGGCCGCACCGTCACCGTCGACAAGATCGTGGCCCTGCACACCTCACGCGACCCGGCGATCAGCGACCCCCTGCAGGCCGCCGTCGACCGGGTGGCCGACGCCCCCGGCTTCGACGAACTGCTGGTGTCGCAGCGCACGGCCTGGGGCCAGCTGTGGCGCCGCGCCGAACTCGACGTACCCGGTGAGGCGGGCAACATCCTGCGCCTGCACCTCTTCCACGTGCTGCAGACCCTCTCCCCGCACACCGCCGACCTCGACGTGGGCGTACCGGCGCGCGGACTGCACGGGGAGGCCTACCGCGGACACGTCTTCTGGGACGAGTTGTTCGTCCTGCCCTACCTCAACCTGCACTTCCCCGAGGTGTCCCGGGCGCTGCTCCACTACCGGCACCGCCGCCTGGACCGGGCCCGCGCCGCGGCCCGCGCGATCGGCAGGCGCGGCGCGCTGTACCCGTGGCA
The DNA here is from genome assembly GCF_039539045.1 of Streptomyces marokkonensis. Lineage (NCBI taxonomy): Bacteria > Bacillati > Actinomycetota > Actinomycetes > Kitasatosporales > Streptomycetaceae > Streptomyces > Streptomyces marokkonensis. The sequence goes on along the minus strand of NZ_BAABCQ010000166.1, from coordinate 12,488 downwards.
GAGCGGCAGCGACGGACGGGAGGAGACCCAGCAACTGCACCTCAACCCGCACTCGGGCCGCTGGCTCCCGGACCACTCGCACCTCCAGCACCATGTGGGGTCGGCGATCGCGTACAACGTGTGGCAGTACTGCGAGGCGAGCGGAGACGCCGAGTTCCTGCACACCAAGGGCGCCGAGATGCTGCTGCAGATCGCGCGCTTCTGGGCGGACTCCGCGACCTGGGACGAGCACCTGGGACGGCACCGCATCCGCGGCGTCGTCGGCCCGGACGAGTACCACGAGGCCTACCCCGGCGCCGAGGAGCCGGGCCTCGACGACAACGCGTACACCAACGTCACCGCCTCCTGGGTCCTGACCCGCACCCTGGAGGTGCTGGCCGACCTGCCCGAACCCCGCCGCCGCGAACTCGTCGAACGCACCGCCCTGGACGACGGCGAACTGGAACAGTGGGAGAGCGTCTCACGCACCCTCCACATCCCCTTCCACGAAGGTGTCGTCAGCCAGTTCGAGGGATACGGCGACCTCGCCGAACTCGACTGGGCCGGCTACCGCGAGCGGTACGGCGACATCCGGCGCCTGGACCGCGTCCTGGAGGCCGAGGACGACAGTGTCAACAACTACCAGGCGTCCAAGCAGGCCGACGTGCTGATGCTGGGCTACCTCTTCTCCCCGGCCGAACTCCGCTCGCTCTTCGAGCGGCTCGGCTACGACCTGGACGAGCGGACCTGGCAGCGCACCGTCGACTACTACCTGGCCCGTACCAGCCACGGCTCCACCCTCAGCGGGCTCGTCCACGGCTGGATCCTGGCCCGGGCCCGCCGCGCCGAGGCCTGGGCGTTCTGCCAGGAGGCGCTCAAGGGCGATGTCGCCGATCTCCAGGGCGGCACCACCGGCGAGGGAATCCACCTCGGTGCCATGGCGGGCACCCTCGACCTCGTCCAGCGCGGGCTGACCGGACTCGAGACCCGCGCGGGCGCCCTGTGGCTGGACCCGGTGCCGCTGCCGGAGCTGTCGTCGTACGGGTTCTCCATCCGCTACCAGGGCCACTGGGGCGTGCGGGTCCGGCTGGAGCACGGCCGGCTGGAGATCGCCGTGCCCGCCTCGGGCCCCCTGCCGATCGACGTCCGGCTGCCGGACCGCACGGTGCGGCTCCAGCCGGGCGACGCCTGCAGGCTGGCCCTTACGGACTGACCGCCGGGGCCGTCAGGCCCACAGCGGATAGGTCACCACGCGGGGGGAGCCGTCCGGCCTGCCGTCGGTGTAGGTCAGGGTCAGCCGGGTGTAGTGCCGCTCTCCCGGGTCCTTCTCCCACGGCTGCGGCTGGTCCAGCCGGACGGTCACGGGATACGAGTGGAACGTGCCCGCGGCGCAGTAGGGGTCGCAGTCGTTGACGGCGTTGGTGCCCCGGCCCACCGCGGCGTTCGCGTCCCAGCTCAGCCAGTGCAGCGAGACCAGTCGGCTGTTGCCGTCCCCGCAGGCGAGCAGGAACGCCCCGGGCCGCACCTCCGGCTGCCAGGCGCAGTCGACCAGCACGGGGTCCTGTGTCCGCCGGGTGGGGGGCGGTGTCGGTTGTTCCGCCGACGGTGCGGCCCGGGCCGTGCCCAGGGGTATCGCGAGCGCGGCGGCGGCACAGAGCGTGACCGCTGCCCTCATCGGGTTTCTGCCCATGTCTGCTCCCGGCCGTCTCGGGGTCGGTTGGCTCCGCTTTCCCCGTACCGACCGTACGGCCGTGTCCGGGAACCCACCACTCGTACGGAGCAGCGCACGGGTGTCGGGGAGCTTCGGCAGGCGCTGTTCCCGATGCGCCCACACGGGGAGGCCTGCCGGCCGGAGCCCGTGCCGGTTCGTGCGACAAGACGCCGATTGCATCCACCGAGTGGTCGCCGGGCCGGTCCGCAACCGCCGTCATCGCTCCGGTGTCTCATGCCGTCAAGAACGGCGACCCATCACATGGAGGACCGCGGTATGCACACCATGACTGCCCCGACCGCCGCCGACCCGGCGCACTCGCGTTCCCGCGACGTCCAGGGCGACTTCCTGCTCCAGCCGCCCATCCCCGCCGAACGCCTCCCCTGCCGCATCGACCCCGTCGACCTGCGCCGCCTGGACCTGCTCGCCCTCCTGACCGCGGCGGGCATCGCGCCATCCGCCGGCGACCGGGCCGCCATCGAACAGCTCAGCGAGCTCCCCGGCAGCGTGCACACGGCACTGCACCGGTGGCTGGAGCAGGCGTACGGCTTCTGCCGGTGACGTGCGACCGGGTGGCCGGGGCGATCGGTGCGACTGGTCCGTCCGGGTGACCGAGGGCACCGGGGGACGCTCAGAAGTCGACGGGGTCCCGTACCAGAGGGCAGGTCATGCAGTGCCCTCCGCCCCGGCCCCGGCCCAGCTCCGCGCCCACGATGGTCACGACCTCGACGCGGGCCTCGCGCAGCAGGGCGTTGGTGAGCGTGTTGCGGTCGTACGTGAACACCACGCCGGGTTCCACCGCGACGGCGTTGTTCCCGCTGTCCCACTGCTGGCGTTCGGAGGCGTAGACGTCGCCGCCCGTCTCCACCACCCGCAGCGAGCTCAGCCCGAGCGCCTTGGCGACGACGTCGACGAAGGGCGTCGTGCCCTCGTCGACGATGTCGAAGCCGGGTGCCCGGTCGCCGGGGCGCAGTGAGAAGGTGTGCACCCCGTCCATGATCCGGGGGTAGAGGGTGACCACGTCCCGGTCGGCGAAGGTGAAGACCGTGTCCAGGTGCATGGCGGACCGCAGCTTCGGCATCCCGGCGACCACGACGTGCTCGGCGGCGCCGCTGCGGAACAGCGCGGCGGCGACCTGGGTGATGGCCTGCCGCGAGGTCCGCTCGCTCATGCCCATCAGCACGACACCGTTGCCCACCGGCATGATGTCGCCGCCCTCGAAGGTGGCCTGGCCCCAGTCGAGTTCGGGGTCGCCCCACCACACCGTCGAGCCCTTGAAGTCGGGGTGGAAGGTGTAGATCGCCTTCATCAGCAGGGTCTCGTCGTGCCGCGCGGGCCAGTAGAGCGGGTTGAGTGTGAGCCCGCCGTACAGCCAGCAGGTGGTGTCCCGGGTGTACAGGGTGTTGGGCAGCGGAGGCATCAGGTACTCACGGGCGCCGGTCGACTCCCGGGCCAGCGTGAGGTGCGGGGAGCGGAAGTCCTCGGGCAGGTCACCGGTGGCGAGACCGCCGACGAGGTACTCGGCGAGCTCCCTGGGCGACAGGGTCTCCAGGTAGGCGCGGGTCGCGTCGATGAGGCCGACGCCGACCTGGTTGGCGACGATCTTCCGGTCCAGAAGCCATGCCTTCGCCTCCGGGATCGCCATGATCCGCGCCAGCAGGTCATGCAGCTCCACCACCTCCACCCCGCGCCGGCGCAGCTCGCCGACGAACGCCGCGTGGTCGCGCTGGGCGTTCTCCACCCACATCACGTCGTCGAAGAGCAGGTCGTCGGAGTTGGTGGGGGTGAGCCGCCGGTGCGCGAGACCGGGGGAACACACCAGGACCTTGCGCAGTCTGCCGACCTCGGAGTGGACGCCGAGCGCGGGCATCGCGGCGCTTTCGTTGCTGTTCACACGGCCTCCTTGGACGATGAGGGACGATGCGGTGAGACGAAGAGGGCGCGGCTCACAGGCTGATCCATCCGGCCGCCAGGGCCACCAGGCCGACCACCGCACCGACCACCGAGACGGCCAGGACGACGAGTTCCCCGGGCGAGAACAGCCGTCGGCCCTGTTCACGGCGGGCCATCACGAACAGGACGGTCGCCGGGGCGTAGAGGATGAAGGAGACCAGTACGAACTTCAGACCGGCCGCGTACAGCAGGAACGCGGTGTAGAGCGTCGCGACGACGCCGACGGCCAGCTCGCGCCGGGAGCTCCGGCCGCCCTCCGTCAGCGGGTCGGCACGGGCGCCGATCCGGACCGCGAAGCCCGCCGCCAGCAGGTACGGGATCAGGGAGAGGGCGCTGGTCAGGTTGAGCGCGAAGTTGAAGGCGTCGTCCGAGAAACTGGTGGCGATCAGGACCACCTGGGTGAGCAGCGAGGTCATCAGCAGCGCCGGCACCGGCACGTCGGCGGCGTTGGCGCGGCGCAGGAAGCGCGGCATGTCGTCGTCCTTGGCCGCGACGAAGAGCACCTCCGCCGCCATCAGCGTCCAGGCCAGATACGCGCCCAGTACCGACACGATCAGGCCGACGCTGATGAACACCCTGCCCCAGGTGCCGACGGTCTCCTCCAGGACGCCCGCCATGGAGGGCTGGCGCAGGTCGGCGATCTCCGCCATCGGCATGATGCCGTACGACACGATGGTCACCGAGGCGAAGACGGCGAACACGCTGAGGAAGCCGAGCACCGTCGCCCTGCCCACGTCGGACCGGCGCTTGGCGTGCCGGGAGTAGACGCTGGCGCCCTCGACACCGAGGAAGACGAACACGGTGGCCAGCATGGTGCCGCGGACCTGCGAGAACAGGGAACCGGCGTAGTCCGCGCCGCCGAAGTTGTCGGCGAACACGCTCGGCCGGAAGTACACCAGGGCCAGGATGACGAAGATCACGATGGGGACGAGCTTGGCCACCGTGACGACCTTGTTGATGGCCGTCGCTTCCTTCACACCGCGCCGGATCAGCCAGAAGAACGCCCACAGTCCGACCGAGGACAGGACGACCGCCAGGGCGGTGTCACCGTCGCCGAGCTCCGGCCAGATCGAGCCGATGGTCGACATGATGAGGACCCAGTACGTCACGTTCCCCACGCACGTGCTGGCCCAGTAGCCGAAGGCGGCGAAGAAGCCCAGGTACTCACCGAAGCCGGCCTTGGCGTACGCGTACACACCGGCGTCGAGGTCGGGTCTGCGTACGGCGAGGGACTGGAAGACGAAGGCCAGCATCAGCATGCCCGTGCCGGCGATCGCCCAGGCGATCAGCGCCCCCGCGACGCCGGTCTCCTCGGCGAACCGGCCCGGCAGCGAGAACACCCCGGCGCCCACCATCGACCCGACGACCATGGCCGTCAGGGTGAGCAGCGGCAGCTTTGCGGCCGGCGGGGACTCCCCGCCGGTGTCGGTGGTAGCGGCCTGCGGCATGCCGTCCCTCTGGGTCGCCGGTCGATTGCGACCACTGTGCATCATGTGGTGACCTGAGGCATCTTGTTCGCATTGACGCGCTTTGTGTCCTGTTCCTGTGCCCTGCGCCTTTCGCGGTCTCGGGCAGGTGGCCGGTCAGCCGTGCAGAGCGAGGTACGGGGCGAGCGCGAACAGCGTCGCGATCAGGGCGAACTTCAGATGCCGGGTGGGCAGCGCGTGCGCGATGCGCCAGCCGAGCAGCACCCCGGCCAGCTCCGGCACGCCGACCAGTACGGCCAGCGGCCAGTCGACGGCCCCTTGGGTCACGTACCCCAGCGTCCCCACACCGGCGATGACGACGGACTGGGCCTGGGCCGAGGCGAGGGACTCCAGCACCGGCACGCCGAGGGCGACCAGGAGGGGCACGGTGAGCATCGGTCCGCCGATGCCCACGATCCCGGCCGCGACGGCCACCGCGAAGCCCAGCACGGCCACGAGCGCCGTCGGGGGATGCGCCCTCGGCGTGTCACGGCCGTGCCGCTCCCGGAACCACACCAGGCCCGCCACGCCCGCCACGAACACCGCGAGCACCAGACCGAACGCCCGTTTCGACACGAACGAGTTGACCATGACGCCCAGTGGAGTGCCGGCGAGGGCACTCGCGGCCAGGATCAGCGCCGTGCGCCGGGTGCCGGGCTCGCGCAGCTGCCCGGACCGGGTGTAGGCGGCGGTGGCCAGCGCGCCGGTGGCGACATGGGTGACGATGGCCGTCCCGGCCACTTCCGCGGGCGTCAGGCCGGTCAGGGCGAACAGACCGATCGTGGGCAGGACACCGCCCGGCCCGACGGCCGTGATGCCGATGCCGCCGACCAGTCCCAGCAGACCGAGCGCGATCAGCACGGGCACACTCAACCCGGCCACCCGGGCCTCCTCTCACATGTCGCGGTACGGACGGGAGCTGGCCACACGGTGGTCCGTGTGCCGGCGCGGTGCAGTGTCGCGCGCAGGGTCATGCGGTCCGCTCGGACGCGGATCGACTCCGCGTCCACCGGACGCCCGTCCGTCAGCCGGGTCAGCCGCTCCAGGGCGAAGACCGCCGCCCCCGGCTCGATCCGCAGCAGCGCCGCGGTGTCCGGGTCGGCGGTGACCGCGTGCACCGCCACCTCGGCACGTCCGAGGGGAACGCCCGCGGCCTCCTCGATCAGACCGAACACGTCGCGCCGCACCAGGTCGCCGGCGAGCACGGCACGGCCGACGTCGGCGGTCAGACAACTGGTGTCCAGCGACAACGGCAGTCCGTCCAGCCATCGCAGCCGCTCCACGTACACACCGCCCGTCTCGTCCGGCACGTCCAGACGGGTGGCGATCGCGGCGGGCAGCCGGGGCACCTCCTCGGCGGCCCGCACCTCGTTGGTCACGGTGCCGCGACCGGTCAGCTCCTCGGCCAGCCCGGTCAGCCGGTCCAGCCCGTGACCGTACTTCGACAGCACCACCGTGATCCCCACCCCGCGCCGCCGCATGATCAGCCGCCCTTCCCGGCGCAGCAGGGCCAGGGCGTCCCGTACGGCGTTGCGGGAGGCGCCGAACCGACGGCCGAGGACCCGCTCGTCCGGCAGGGCACCGTCCGCGAAGCCCCCGTCGGTGATCTGCTGACGCAGCACATCGGCCAGTTGCCGGGCCCGCTCGGCGCGGGGCCGTCCCACGTGGTGGTCCATGCCGCTCACGTTAACCTGGCCCGTGTTTCGCCGAAGTTACGCCACCCAGCTTGACCTGCGCAAACGTCTGACCTGCGGGTTCACGGGGAGTGCGGCGAGCTTCGCCACCCGGGCCGGCGCGGCGTTCACTGCCCCTCGCGCAGGTCGATGCCGCGCCGGGCGAGGGTGAGGACACCCGCGACGATCAGCGCGACGCCCAGCAACTCCGGCACGACCCACCAACCCGCGCGTACGTCCTCGCGGTAGAGGACCACACCGAGCAGGAGGCTCACGGTGGCGTCCCCCAGGGTGAGCGCGGGCTGGGAGGCGATGAGCGGACCGCCCTGCATGGCGTGCTCCAGCAGGAGCACGGCACACACGCCGGCCGCGGCGAAACCGTACGTCTGCCAGGCGGTCAGAAAGCCGACCACGCCGTCCGTGTCCAGCACCCGCATGGAGTCCTTCATCAGGGCGGCCGTCAGGGCGTAGCACACCGCGGTGGAGGCGCCGAGACAGCCGGCGCGGGCCTTGCCGACGGGGCGTTTCAGACCGGCCGCGGCCAGCAGGACGGCCGCTCCGGCGCAGGCCGCCAGCGCGGGCACCCAGCGATCCAGGGGCACGTCGGCCTCGCCCGCGTCCGGAGCGGCCGACGCCAGCGCGACACCGAGTCCGACGACCACCCCGCCCACGGCGAGCCACATGGTGTGGGGCAGGTGACGGCCGGTCATCAGCGAGGCCAGCAGCAGAGCCAGCGGAAGCTCCAGCACGAACAACGGCTGTACGAGTGACAGCGGCCCCGTCGCCAGAGCCACCGCCTGCCCCACACCGGCGACGATCACGGCCAGCATGCCGCCGATCCAGACCGGCCGCCGCAACAGGTCGAGGATCAGCCCCGGGCGAAAGCCCTGGGTCTGCGGCACACTCAGCGCGGCACGGCGCTGGAGCACGGTGGCGAGCGCGTTGCTGAACGCGGCGAGGAGTGCGAAGAGCACCGGCAGTACAACACCCATCCACCGATCCTCACCCCGTTTCCCCCCGACCGCGCGCCGCACCGCGACGAGGGAAGACGATGTCACCCAACGGTGGTGCCGGGTGCGGCAGCCGTCAGCTGTCGCTCTGGGCGGACGGCGTCCGGACCCCGGCGTCCTGCTTCTGCTTCGCCTCCGGCGCGTCGGTGGCGGTGTAGTAGACCGAGGTGCCCTGCTTGGTGCGCTGGGCCTGGTTCCTCGCGACGAGCCCCTCGAGTGTGGTGCGGACGACCGTGGTCTTGATGGTGCGTTCGGAGTGGGCCTGACCGAGCGCCGTGGTGACCTCGGCGGCGGAGCGCGGCTCGCTCTGCTCGACGAGGTGGGTCCGGACCAGCTCGACCAGCGTGGGCCGGTCGGCGGCGTGCTTAGCGGGCGAGGCGTCGGACGACGCGTCGGCCGGGGCCTCGCCCGCGGACGTGGACGTGGTCCGCGCCTGCGCCGGCTCCTGCTTCGCCGCCTGCTTCTTGACGGCCTTGGACACCTTGACGGCCTTGGCGGACGGCTTCGCGGCCGACTCGGCGGCAGGCTTGGCGCCGGCCTTCGCCGCAGCCTTGGCACCCGGCTTCGCGGTGGCCGTGCGCTTGGACGCGGCGGCGGTCTTCCCGCTCCGCGTCCGCTTTCCGGTGACCGGCTCCGCGGTGGCACCGTCACGGGGAGCGGGCACAGTGGCCGCCTCGGTCGTGGCGGCGGGCTCCGGCGCGGTCGCGGGCCGGGCCGGCCGGGAGGTGATGCCGAGCGCCTGCTGCATGTTCACCAGCAGGGCGTGGTCGTGCTGCAGCGCGGCCAACTGCTGCTGCGCGGAGGTGATCTCCGCGCTGATGCGCTCCTGCTCCTTGGTGTTGCGTTCCAGGTCGTCGGTCACCTGGGCGCTGTACTGCGACGCCAGTTGGGTGGCGGTCTGTGTCGTGCTCTCGGACATGGTGTTGACTCTCCTCGATTCGCGGCCGTGAAGGCTCGTGAGGAACTGCGGGACATCAGGCGCGCGGCATGGGGACCATGCCCGATCGGCGCCCGGCAGCGGGGAATGCGAGACTGCCACCGGCTGTGCTGACACACAGATACTACGGACGGACGGCGCCTGTTGTTCCCCTGTTTGCTGCCGGGCCGGTATACCACGTATGGCCGTCAACGTGGTATGTGCCGCGGGTTCCTCGCGCGCGTGTTCGGAGTGCCCGCACCCTCGCCCCGCACCCCGCGCTCACTCGCCGTCGGGCACCGCGACGACCTTCCCGTCCTCGTCGACGGTGTGTGTCCAGTAGGTGTCCCACTTGTCGCCGACATGCTCCGGGACCTTGCCCACCGGGTACCGGGTGTATCCCTCGGGCGGCTCCTGGCCGTCCGGGACGCACGCGCTGCCGGTCCCCCCGATGGTCATGACCGGGTACTCGCCTCCGCCGCAGCTCGCCTGTTCCACGGAGCAGCCGGCCAGGACGGCGGCGGCCGTCGCACAGGTCAGGGCGAGGCCCGGGGCAGACCGCGTCGCGCGGTTGACTCCCACGGGCGACGGTCGGTGAACTCGGCTGGTGGTACGCACCGTTGGCTCTCTCTGCGTCTCCCGATACGGCAAGCCTCCTCCGACGGGGAGAGCGCCTCATGAGTACGGGTACTCATGAGGATTGAGGATTGAGGATGGGCCGGGCTACCTGACCCGGGCGGCAGAACGGTCCACCTGGCGCGCGGTCTCCTGTGCCTCCCGCTTGGCCCGGGCCAGCGCGTCCGCCGCCGTCCGCACCCGGTCCCCGGCTTCCCGCCGTTCCCTCTCGGTCCGGTCGAGGTTTTCGTGTGCCTGCCGCAGCCGCTGCTCCGCGGCGGACACCTCCTCGCGGGCCCGGTCGTGTTCCGCCTCGGCCCGCCGCAGTGACGTGTCGGCGTCCGCCTGTTCCGCGCGGCTGTCACTCAGTTGCCGCGCGGCCTTCTCCGCCGCCTGCTCGGCCCGGGTGAGTTCTTCCTGCCGTTCGCGGCGCCGTTCGGCGAGTTCGTCCTTCGCCCCGGTGCTGCCCGAGGGGCGGGGAGACCGCGACCGGGTGGGCCGCTCACGCGGCGCGGGGTCGGCCGGGGCGGTGCCCGTCGAGAAGTCCGACGGCGGGGTGAGAGAACCCTCCAGGCGTCCGCCTGCCCACTGTTCGGCCGCGTCCGGGTCCGCGAGGACCGCGCGCAGCGTCGATTCGACCTCCCGCCGTGCCGCTTGTGACAGTGGGTGTCCGGCCTCGCGGGCCAACTGGGCGGCCTGCCGGGACAGGGCGGAGACGATGTTCCGGCGCTGCGCGGAGAGTTCTCTGAGCCCGTCGGCGTCCAGCGTGCGGTGTGCCTCGCGCAGCGCCCGCCCCAGTTCCAGGAACCGACCGCTCTCCTCCGGCCGGGAGTGCCTCAGCAGGTTCGCCGCCCAGGCCGCGAGCGTGGGCCGGCGGGAGGCGTGGACACGGCGGGCGTCCTCCCGCCGGCCGGCCGTTCTGGCGGCCCCGGCGAGTTCCTCCCGGCGGGAGACGAAGTCGGACGGCGGCGCCGTATAGAGCTGGTCGAGGACCGACTCGACCGATTCCATGTCCTGGTCGCCGGTCGCCCGGCGGCGCCCACCGCGTCCGTGCTGCATGGTCCTCCGCCTCCGCATCGACCTCCACGAGCGCATCGACCATTACGAACTCCCCGACCTCTGGGAACGCCCCCACCCGGCCTCGGCAGGTTTCGCCGCCGCCGCCGCCTCCTCGTCGTCGTAGACGAGAAGACCGTCCGTCCGCAGCCGCGCACCCGGGGTGGGGGAGTGGGGTGTCAGACGGCCGTCGTGCATGAGGTGGTCCACGGGGGTGTCACGGGCCAGCACGGCGAAGTCGGCGATGAGGCGTCGGTGGCACCGCCACCACACCGCTTCACTGCACATCACCGCGGTCCGCTCCCGCGCCACCTGTTCCAGCAACTCGTCCATGGCGGTGACGAACTCACGCGAGCGGGTGTGGCCGGCGTACCCCCTGAACGAGGTGTTGCGCCAGACGGCGTCGGGCGAGTCCGGCGCCGGCTTGCGGAAACCGCCCAGACACTGCTCCCACCGGTAGGTGAGGCCCTCCTCGGGCAGCCATCCGGCCAGCCGCTCCCGCAGCAGGTCTGGATCGCGGCGGCTGCCGGGTGCCGTCCTGACGTCGACCACGGCCCCGACATCGGCGCCGCGCAGCAGTTCGGCCAGCGCCGCGCGGCCCGCGGTGCCGTGGCCGAAGGTGACCAGGTGAGGCTGGGCCATGTGGTCGGAGTGCCCCCGCTGCCCGCGCTCATACCTCCTGACCACACGGACGCGGTGGCCGTCAGCCGAACATGCGCCGGTAGGCGTGCGGGGTGACTCCGGTGGTGCCTTCGAAGCGGTCACGAAAGGCGGTGGGCGAGCCGAAGCCGACCTGGGAGGCGATGCGTTCCACGGAGTGCTGGGTGGTTGCCAGGAGATGCTGCGCCTGCCGCGCAGCGGTCGTGGACGGCGGGGGAGAGCGGCGCGGAACACCAGCTCGGGGCAGCTCAGCCCACTGTGGCTCTTTCCGTCGGCCATTGTCACTCGTGCCGCCGGCGGGCGGAAACCCCCGGTCCGCCCGCCGGCGGGACTCAAGCCGGCCCGAGGCCCGCCCACTCCTCGCGAAGGATGCCGAACAGCACCCGGTCGTAGCGCCGCCCCTCCGTCAGCACGGCCGAGCGGCGCCGGCCCTCCTCGCGGAAGCCCAACTTGGCGAAGGACCGCATGGCGCGTTCGTTGCCGCTCCAGGTGTCCAGCTCCAGCCGGTGGAGCGGATACGCGCCGAACAGGTGGTCCATGAGCTGCCGCAGGGCCTCCGACCCGTGGCCACGCCCCCAGAACTCCTTCTCACCGATGGTGATGCCCAGGGTGGCCACCCCGGCGTACGGGTCCAGGTCGCGGTAGTCGGCCATGCCTATCACGCCGCCGCCGGCCATGTCCTCGACGGTGAACACGGCCGACTCCCTCGGGACGAGTCGCAGCATGGTGTCGAAGGCGAGTGTGATCGCCTCCGCCGTCACGGGGCCGAAACACGGGTCACCGGCGGCCGCCCAGCGCACCACCTGCGGATCGTTGCGCCACCGGAGATGGTGTGCCGCGTCCTCGGACCGCAGCGCGCGCAACCTGGTCAATCTGCCTTCGATCATTGCGGAGCCCGTCCCGAGGATGTCGCGGAGTGTCGCGTCACGCGACCACCTTGTCGACGAACGCCGCGAGGTTCGTCACGGTCCGCCTGATCTTCTCCTCCAGCGTGATCGTCTCGTGCAGCCGCGCGCCGGTGCCTGCCTCCCGCTTGCCCCGGACGTACAGCGAGCAGGCCAGGTCGCTGCACATGTACGCGCCCACCGAGTTGCCCTGCTGCCCGGCCTTGCCGGCCTTCGGCGCGACCATGAGGCAGACGCCACCGGAATGGGTGGTCAGGCACATCGAGCACATGCTGCGGCGCGCCTGCCCCGAGGCGGCGCCGGAGGCCCGCAGCGCGAGTGCCGTCGGACGGCCGCCCAGCTCGGTCACGAGGTAGGCGCGGTCGGGCGCCTGCGGGTCCCGCCAGCCGAAGTAGTCCAGGTCGCCCCACGGGCGGTCGGCCAGGTCGTGCGGCACGGACAGCCGCTTGGCCGCGCCCTTGGTGCAGTTCACGAAGGCGGCGCGGATCTCTCTTTCGGTCAGTGGCTTCATGCGGCTCAGCGTAATTTGCCTAAAAGTCTTAGG
>NZ_BAABCQ010000165.1:0-16865 GCF_039539045.1 Streptomyces marokkonensis | reverse complement strand
GGGTGTATCAGGGGGAGGACCCCGGGCTCTTACTCACGGGGAAGCACCACGGGGGACCCGGGGGGAGTACGGGGGACACGGGGGAACAACCCGGGGGGACACGGGGGAAGCACGGGGGAGCACAAGGAGAAGCGGGGCTGGAGGGCCGGGGGGTCCGTCCAGTCCCGCTTCTCTGTGTGTGCGAGTGCGGGCACGCCCGCCCGCTACGCGGCCGTACGAGCCGTGGCGCACCGTCCCGCCGCCGCGGCCGCCAACCGGCCCATCGCCTCGTCCCGGTCGCAGGCGTGGGCGCCCAGGGCCGTCTGCCGGGCGATGACCGTCCGTTCCTGCCGCATCAGCCGCCAGCCGCGGCGCAGCAGGAACGGCACGGACTTGCGGCCCTCCCGCAGATCCCGCAGGAAACGGCGGCGGAAGGTCGTCAGCGGGCCTCGGCTCAGGCACAGCGCGTCGGCCAACACGCCCAGTTCCCGGCAGCGTGCCACGAGTTCGGCGGCGAAGACGCCCTCCGCGAGGAACAGCGGGGTCCGTCCGATGTCGGCCGTCTCCTCGCCGGTGCGGGCGCTGAGCGCGAGGTCGTAGACGGGCACCCGCGTACGGCCGGTGCGGCACAGCTCCGTGATGGCCGAGACGGCGGCGTCCGCGTCCCACGAGCCGGGATGGTCCCAGTCGATGTCGGAGCTCTCGGGCACCAGCGGCAGCGTCGGGTCGGTGCCCTCCTTGTAGAAGTCGTCGAGCCGCAGCACCGGAAGGCCGGAGTGGGCGGCGAGGAGGGACTTGCCGGAGCCGGAGGGGCCGCAGAGCAGCACGACTCGCGTCGGTATGGGCGGATGGGAGCTCACGGGACACCAGTCTGAGGCATCGAACGGCCGTCGTACGACCCAGCGGGTCGACTTTGAAGCGGGCATCACATCTCAACTACGCTTCGCGTGGTACCGATTACTCTCCGCCGTGCTCCGGGAGTACTCCCGGAGCACTTCGAAGCACGAGGTGGCTCACCGATGGCCCGACACGCGTCTTCCTCCCGCACCTCCCGCACTCCGGCCGTCCGGCGTGCCCTGGCCGTCCTCGCGACCGCCGGGGCCGCCCTGGGTGCGGGCGCGGTCACGGCCGCCGCGGCGGAGGGCGGCGAGACGGTCGCCGGTCCGGCGCAGGCCCGTCCCGCCCTGCTGGGCGACGTGGACCCGCAGGCGGGCCTCCAGGCGGTGACCGGCACGGTCGGTCACGTCACCGGCCCGGTCGCCGACCTCAAGCCCAACCCGCTGGCCGGCACCGGCGTCGACCCGCTGGACAACGGCGTCGGCACCCAGGTCGCCGACTTCCAGCCGCTTACCTCGACGGCCCTGACGGGGCCGGTCGCACAGGCGCAGTCGCTGGGCGCGGTGCCGGTGGTGGGGCAGGTTACGGAAGTGCTGCGCTGACGCAGCCGGCGCACCTCGGGCCGCGATCTGCGAGCGGGAGGTCGCGGTGCCACGGCCCGTGCGCTGGCCTCCGCACTCGTGGAGTCGGCACCGGAACCCGCCGGACGGGGACGGACGGGGGCGCGGCGTGATGTTCGGTTCCCCCGACCGGTGGGCCCCGACGTCCGGGCGCCACGGGGCGGCGATCCGGTTCTCGGTCAGGGCCTTGGCGCGGCCCGGCGGCCGTCTAATCTGTGGTGATCCACGCTTCGCGCAAGAGGTGCCAGGGGGCCACGTGCACAACGATGACGGAATCAACGGGGCCGGCGGTGGCGCTGACGGGCATCCCGAGGATCGTCCCTCCGCCCCGCGCACGGTGATCGAGGGCCGCTACGAGTTGCTGGAACCCGTCGGCAGCGGCGGGATGGGCGAGGTCTGGAAGGCCCACGACAGGCGGCTGCGCCGGTTCGTCGCCGTGAAGGGCCTCCTCGACCGCAGGGCCATGACCCCGGACACGCAGAAGGCGGCGATGCTGCGGGCCCGTCGCGAGGCGGAGGCCCTCGCCAAGATCGAGCACCAGAACGTGGTGACGGTCCACGACCAGATCGAGACCGCTGACCAGGTCTGGATCGTGATGAAGCTGCTGGAAGGGCGGTCGCTGGCCGACCTGTTGAGCCGTGACCGGGTCCTCGGAGTGCCCAGGGCCGCGGATATCGGCCTCCAGGTGATCCAGGGTCTGCGGGCGGTCCACGCGGCGTCGGTCCTGCACCGTGACGTCAAGCCGGGCAACGTCCTGGTGCGGGACGGCGGCCAGGTGGTGCTGGTGGACTTCGGCATCGCCACCTTCGAGGGTGCTGACCGGGTCACCCGGTACGGCGGCATCATCGGCACGCCCCCCTACCTGGCGCCCGAACTCTTCGCCCCCGCCTCCCCCGGCCCCACGCCCGCCTCCGACCTGTGGGCGCTGGGAGTCACCCTGTACGAGATGGTCGAGGGACGCCTGCCCTTCGGCGGCGCCGAGGTCTGGGAGGTGCAGGCGAACATCCAGCAGTCGCCCGACCCGGTCCTCCGGTACGCCGGCCCCCTCGGCCCCGTCATCCAGGGGTTGCTGGCCACGGACCCGTCCGGCCGCCTGGACGCGGCCTCGGCGGAGGAGATGCTCCGGGAGGTCCTCACGGAGGACATGCCGGCCCCCGCCAGGGCCGCCACTCCAGCCGCCACCCCAGCACCCGCACCCACGGCCCGGCCCACGCCGCCCGCCTCGCGGCCCGCGCCGGAGGAGGCCGTGCAGGCGCCCGACGTGCCCTCGTCCGAAGCCGCTCCTCCCGAGTCGCCGCCAAAGCTGTCGGGCAAAGGCCGTGGCGGCGTCCGGGGCTGGAGGACGGCGGCGGTCGTGGTGTGCGCCGCTCTGCTGGCCGGAGGAGGCTGGTTCCTTTCACAGAGCGGCTCGGGGGGCAAGCAGGACGACGTGGCGGGGGAGCAGGGCGGGGGAGCCGCCGAGGGGGACACGGAGAAGGCGTGGGAGCAGTGGAAGAGCGAGAACGAACGGCTGACGATCGGTGCCAAGACTGATCAGCCCGGACTGAGCTTCCGCAACGAGACCGGCGTGTGGAGCGGATTCGACATCGACATCGCCTATGCCCTCGCCGGAAAGCTGGGCTACGACAGGGAGCACGTCGATTTCTATCCGGTGACCACGGGGAACCGGGCGAGTAAGTTGGCGAACGGGGACGTGGACCTGGTCATCGCCTCGTACAGCATGACAGTCGAACGTGAGAAGAAGGACAACATCAATTTCGTCGGCCCCTACTACAAGGCCGGCAGCAGTCTTCTCGTCCGCAAACACTCTGTGAACCACGACCTCAACAGCGCCGCCGACGTGAAGACGAAGCATGTCCAGGTGTGCACCGCACGGGATTCCACGTACGCGAGCAGGTTGCGGAAGGAGGGCTACACCACGGGGAAGTGGCAGCCCGATTCCTACAAGGAGTGCGTGGACAGGCTGCTGGACGAGCAGTCAAAGGTGTACGCGGTCGCCTCGGACGACGTTCTTCTCGCCGGATATGCCAACGACGATCCGAAGAATCTGAAATTGCTGCCCAGCGGCGCGGGCACGGAACCCTACGGGGTGGCGCTGCCGAAGGACAAGCCTCTGTTGAAGAGCAAGGTGTGCTCGGGACTCCAGGAGGTTCTGGCCGGAGACGAATGGTCGGAGATGTACATGAAGGATCTGTCCGCGTTGACGGGAAGGAAGACGCCGCCGAGCAAGCCGGAACTGCAGCCGTGCTCCGGTCAGTGAGGTCCTCGGTGACGTGAGGTGTGTTCACCGGAGGGCGGGCGAGGTCGATCGTGGAGAAGGCCGCGACTCCTCCGGACGGAGAGGAGTCGCGGCCCTGTCGGTGGGGTCCGCGTCGTGGGTGACGGCGGAGTCGGTCAGTACGACGAGCCGGACGCGCCCAGCGCTCCTGTCGGGTGCCAGACCGTCTTCGTCTCCAGGAACGCCGTCATGCGCTCGGTGCCCGGGGTCGCGGTCCAGTCCGTGTTCGCGTCGTCCACAGGCTGTGGACGCAGGACGCGCTTCAGATTGTCGGCCGCCGCGATCTCCAGTTCCTTGGCAAGCGTCTCGTCGGCGCCCGCGAGGTCGATCGCGTTGACGTCCTGGTGGGAGGCGAGGGGGGTGGCGATCTCCGCCGTGCGGCCGGAGAGGATGTTGACCACGCCGCCGGGGAGGTCGGAGGTGGCCAGGACCTCGCCGAGGGAGAGGGCGGGCAGCGGGGACTTCTCCGACGCCACCACGACCGCCGTGTTGCCCGTCGCGATGACCGGGGCGATCACCGAGACCAGGCCGAGGAAGGACGACTCCTGCGGGGCGAGGACGGCGACGACGCCCGTCGGTTCCGGGGAGGAGAGGTTGAAGAACGGGCCCGCGACGGGGTTGCCGCCGCCGACCACCTGGGCGATCTTGTCGGTCCAGCCCGCGTACCAGACCCAACGATCGATCGCGGCGTCCACCTGCGCCGCCGCCTTCGACTTCGACAGGCCCTCGGCGTCGGCGACCTCCGCGACGTACTGGCCGCGGCGGCCCTCCAGCATCTCCGCGACGCGGTAGAGGATCTGGCCGCGGTTGTACGCCGTCGCGCCGGACCAGCCGCCGAACGCCTTGCGCGCGGCGACCACCGCGTCACGGGCGTCCTTGCGGGAGGAGAGCGGGGCGTTCGCCAGCCACTTGCCCTTCCCCGCCGCGTCAGCGGCTGATGTCTGCGTGGTCACCTCGTACACCCGGCCGCTCTCGGAACGCGGGAACTTCCCGCCGACGTACAGCTTGTAGGTCTTCAGCACGCTGAGACGCTGTTCGGACTTCTCAGACATCGAGGTACGCCTCCAGGCCGTGGCGGCCGCCCTCGCGGCCGAAGCCCGACTCCTTGTAGCCGCCGAACGGCGACGTCGGATCGAACTTGTTGAACGTGTTGGACCAGATCACGCCCGCGCGGAGCTTGTTCGCGACCGCCAGGATGCGCGAGCCCTTCTCCGTCCAGATGCCCGCCGACAGGCCGTACGGGGTGTTGTTGGCCTTGGCGACCGCCTCGTCCGGCGTACGGAAGGTGAGGACGGACAGGACCGGGCCGAAGATCTCGTCGCGGGCGACCGTGTGCGCCTGGGTGACGTTCGTGAAGAGCGTCGGGGCGAACCAGTAGCCGGACGACGGGAGTTCGCAGGCCGGGGACCAGCGTTCGGCGCCCTCCGCCTCGCCCTGGTCGGCGAGGGCCGTGATGCGCGCCAGCTGCTCGGCGGAGTTGATCGCGCCGATGTCGGTGTTCTTGTCCAACGGGTCGCCCAGGCGGAGGGTGGTCAGCCTGCGCTTGAGGGAGTCCAGCACCTCGTCGTGGACCGACTCCTGGACCAGCAGGCGGGAGCCCGCGCAGCAGACCTGGCCCTGGTTGAAGAAGATGCCGTTGACGATGCCCTCGACGGCCTGGTCGATGGGGGCGTCGTCGAAGACGATGTTGGCGCCCTTGCCGCCCAGTTCGAGGGTCAGCTTCTTGCGGGTGCCGGCCACCGTGCGCGCGATCTGCTTGCCGACGGCCGTGGAGCCGGTGAAGGCGACCTTGTCCACGTCGGGGTGGGCGACCAGCGCGGCGCCCGCGCGGCCGTCGCCGGTGACGATGTTGACGACGCCCTTGGGCAGGCCCGCCTGACGGCAGATGTCCGCGAAGAAGAGGGCGGACAGCGGGGTCGTCTCGGCGGGCTTGAGGACGACCGTGTTGCCGGTCGCCAGCGCCGGGGCGATCTTCCACGCCAGCATCAGGAGGGGGAAGTTCCACGGGATGACCTGGCCCGCGACACCGAGGGGGCGGGGGGTCGCTCCGCTGTGCCCGTTTGTCGTCCTCCGGCCGAAACCGGCGTGGTCGAGCTTGTCGGCCCAGCCCGCGTAGTAGAAGAAGTGCGCGGCGACCAGGGGGAGGTCCGCGTCGCGGGTCTCCCTGATCGGCTTGCCGTTGTCGAGGGTCTCGAGGACGGCGAGCTCGCGGCTGCGTTCCTGGATGACGCGGGCGATGCGGAAGAGGTACTTCGCGCGCTCGGAGCCGGGCAGCGCCGACCACTTCTCGAAAGCCTTGCGGGCGGCGCGGACCGCGCGGTCGACGTCCTCCTCGCCGGCCTCGGCGACCTCGGAGAGGACCTCCTCGGTGGACGGGGAGACAGTCTTGAAGACCTTGCCGCCGGCCGCCTCGGTGAACTCCCCGTCGATGAAGAGCCCGTAGGAGGGGGCGATGTCGACGACCGAGCGAGACTCGGGGGCGGGCGCGTACTCGAATGCAGATGCCATGGTGATCAATCCACCGTCACGTAGTCGGGGCCGCTGTAACGGCCCGTGGCCAGCTTCTGACGCTGCATCAGCAGGTCGTTCAGGAGCGAGGAGGCGCCGAAGCGGAACCAGTGGTTGTCCAGCCAGTCCCCGCCCGCGGTCTCGTTGACCAGGACGAGGAACTTGATCGCGTCCTTGGTGGTGCGGATGCCGCCGGCAGGCTTCACGCCGACCTGGACGCCGGTCTGCGCACGGAAGTCGCGGACCGCCTCCAGCATCAGGAGGGTGTTGGACGGGGTCGCGTTGACCGCGACCTTGCCGGTGGACGTCTTGATGAAGTCGGCGCCCGCCAGCATGCCGAGCCAGCTCGCACGGCGGATGTTGTCGTACGTCGACAGCTCGCCGGTCTCGAAGATGACCTTCAGGCGGGCGCTCGTCCCGCAGGCCTCCTTCACGGCGGTGATCTCGTCGTACACCTTCATGTAGTTCCCCGCGAGGAACGCCCCGCGGTCGATGACCATGTCGACCTCGTCCGCACCCGCCGCCACGGCCTCGCGCACGTCGGCCAGCTTGACCGCGAGCGAGGCACGGCCCGCCGGGAACGCGGTGGCGACCGAGGCGACCTTGACGCCCGAGCCGGCGACGGCCGCCTTGGCGGTGGGCACCATGTCGGGGTAGACGCAGACGGCCGCCGTGGCCGGGGCCGTGCGGTCGGTCGGGTCGGGACGGACCGCCTTCGCGCCGAGCGCCCGGACCTTGCCCGGGGTGTCCGCGCCTTCCAGCGTCGTCAGGTCGACCATCGAGATGGCGAGGTCGATGGCGTACGCCTTCGCGGTGGTCTTGATGGAACGGGTGCCGAGCGAGGCGGCGCGCGCCTCCAGGCCGACCGTGTCGACGCCGGGCAGCCCGTGGAGGAAGCGGCGCAGCGTGCTGTCGGACGCGGTGACGTCGGCGAGTCCGTGTGCGGGAACAGCGGATGCAGTGGTGGGCATGGTCACCAGGCGAGCATATCTACGCGCGTAGCGGCTGTACAGTCCCGTGCGCTCATTCTGTAGACCGGCACCGCCTATGAGCGTCCTCGGGGCCGTCGGGCACAATCGGCACCATGACGACCCCGGAGCCCCAGTCACCATCGCCGCAGCCGTCGGTACCCGTGTCCAAGGACCGGATCTACCGCTCGCCCGCGGGCCTCGCCGGTGGCGTTCTGCTGCTCGCCCTCGCCCTGTGGCTCGGCATCGACGCCCTGGTCGCGGGCGAGGGGAACACACCCTGGATGGCGCTCGCGGCGCTGCTCTTCCTCGTGCCGCTCATCGCCGCCTACACCGTGCGGCCCGCCGTCTTCGCGAACGACGACCGGCTGCGCGTGCGCAATCCCTTCCGGGTGATCGTGCTGCCCTGGGGGCAGGTCGCGTCCTTCCGGTCCGGTTACTCCAACGAGGTCTTCACCGAGTCGGGCGACAAGTACCAGCTGTGGTCCATTCCCGTCTCGCTGCGCGCCCGCAAGAAGGCCGCGCGACGGGAGACGCGGCGGGCCTCCGGGGGCGGCCAGGGGCGTGGCGGGCTGCTCGGTGGCCTCGGCAGCCTCGGCGGAGCCGGGTCCTCGGACGGGGCGGACGGGCCGGTGCGGGCGGAGACCGACAAGGTCATGGACGAGTTGCGCGAGGCGCTGGAGGCGCGCAAGCCGGCCAACACCTCACAGGGCGAGGTGACGGTGCGCTGGGCCTACGAGGTCGTCGCGCCGGCGGCGGCGGGGGCGGTGCTGCTCGCGGTGCTGCTGGGGACGGGCTGACGGCTCGGGGGCCCGGCCCGGGACCGGAGTCGGGTTCGGACCGCGGTACGCGGGCGTCCTCGGCGCGCGGTGTTCACCCACGGTGCGTTTCCCGGCCCGCCGTTGCCCCGGAGGGCGGCTCCGGGCGGTGAGGCCGGTCAGCGGGCAGGAGGGAATCGCCCGATGGGGTGCCTCCGAGTGGGGGCGCCCCATCGGGTTCGGGTGACCGGGTTCGGGTGATCGGGGTCCGGGTGATCGGGCTCGACCGGTCGGCTCCGTCCCGACCGCCTTGTCGGGCGGAGCCCCGCGTCGTCAGATGCCCGCCGCCGCCGACAGGTCGCGCTTGAGCGCCGTCAGCAGGTCAGTCGCCCTGGCGCGGGCCCCGGGGAGGTCGGCGTGCGTCGCGACCGGCACGACCACCTCCAGGTAGCACTTCAGCTTGGGCTCCGTACCGCTCGGGCGGACGATCACCCGGGCACCGTCGAGGGTGTAGCGCAGGCCGTCCGTGGGCGGCAGCGCGGCCGTGCCCCGGGTGAGGTCCTCGGCCTTCGTGACGGGCAGGCCGGCGAGGTCCGTGGGGGGCTGCTCGCGCAGGCGTCGCATGGCGGCGGCGATGAGGGAGAGGTCCTCGACGCGGACCGAGAGCTGGTCGGTGGCGTGCAGGCCGTGCTCGACGGCGATGTCGTCGAGGAGGTCCAGGAGGGTACGACCGCCGGTGGCCGAGCCGCTGTCGGATGCGGATGCGGATGCGGATTCGGATGCGGATGCGGATGCCTTGAGGGTGGAGGCCAGTTCCGTCATCAGGAGGGCCGCGGTGATGCCGTCCTTGTCGCGTACACCCTCGGGATCGACGCAGTAGCCGAGGGCCTCCTCGTAGCCGTAGCGCAGACCCTCGACGCGGGCGATCCACTTGAAGCCGGTGAGGGTCTCCTCGAACGGGAGGCCCGCCTTCTCGGCGATGCGGCCGAGGAGGGAGGAGGAGACGATCGACTCCGCGAAGGTGCCGCGTGCTCCGCGTGAGACCAGGTGGGCGGCGAGGAGGGCGCCGACCTCGTCGCCGCGGAGCATGCGCCAGTCGGTGCCGTCCTGTACGGCGACGGCGAGACGGTCGGCGTCCGGGTCGTTGGCGATGATCAGGTCGGGGCTGGTCTCAAGGGCCTTCGCGAAGGCGAGGTCCATCGCCCCGGGCTCTTCCGGGTTGGGGAAGGCGACGGTGGGGAAGTCCGGGTCGGGGTCGGCCTGCTCGGCCACGAGGACGGGCTCCGGGAAGCCGGCACGGGCGAAGGCCGCGAGGAGGGTTTCCTTGCCGACGCCGTGCATCGCGGTGTAGACGGTGCGGGCGGTGCGGGGGGAGCCCTCGGAGAGGACGGCGTCCGTGCGGGCGAGGTAGGCGTCGAGGACGGAGTCGTCCAGGGTCCGCCAGCCGGTCTCGGGGCGGGGGACGTCGTTCAGCGAGCGTACGGCGTCGATCTCCGCGGCGATCTCGGCGTCCGCGGGGGGCACGATCTGGGAGCCGTCGCCGAGGTAGACCTTGTAGCCGTTGTCGCGGGGCGGGTTGTGGCTGGCGGTGACCTCCACGCCGGCGACCGCGCCGAGGTGCCGTATGGCGAAGGCGAGGACGGGGGTGGGCAGGGGACGGGGCAGGACGGCCGCCCTGAGGCCGGCGCCGGTCATCACCGCGGCGGTGTCCCGGGCGAAGTCCTCGGACTTGTGGCGGGCGTCGTAGCCGATGACGACCAGGCCGGCGTCTCCGTCGCCCTGGGCGGCGCCCTGCTTCTTCAGGTACGCGGCGAGGCCGGCGGCGGCCCGGACGACGACGGCGCGGTTCATGCGCATCGGGCCGGCGCCGAGTTCACCCCGCAGGCCTGCGGTGCCGAACTGGAGGGTGCCGGAGAAGCGCGCGGTCAGCTCGGCGTGGTCCTCGGCGTCGATGAGCGCGGCGAGTTCCGCGCGGGTGTCCGCGTCGGGGTCCTCGGCCAGCCATGCCCGGGCCCGTGCGAGGAGGTCGTCGTGCACGTCGGTCAGCCTCTCGTGTGTGGGTCGTCTGTGGGTCGTCTGTGGGTCGTCTGTGGTGCGGGGGGTGCGGGGTGCCCGGTGGGCCGGGGTGCGGGGGTCCGGTGGGCCGGGGGTCGCGGGTGCCCTGCGGCGGCCCGGAGGCACATTCCGTCCGTCGTACGCCCCTTTCACCGGCCGCGTGACCGGCGACAGCTGGGCGGCGCCGGGCGGCGCATGCGTCTCCGGTGCCTGAACCGTCTGGGCGGGTGTCTCCAGGGACGGCCCGGCGGCCCGGCGGACGCCGGAGCGCGTCTCCCGGCCCACGCCCCGCGCCCCCGCGTGACGGGTTACAGCCGGCCCAGCACCTGCGTGAGCAGCGACCCCATCCGCGCGGCGGAGTCGCGGCCCGCCTGCAGGACCTCCTCGTGGTTGAGGGGCTCGCCCGTCATGCCCGCCGCGAGGTTGGTCACCAGTGAGATGCCCAGCACCTCCGCGCCGGCCTCGCGGGCGGCGATGGCTTCCAGGACCGTCGACATGCCCACCAGGTCGGCCCCGATGACGCGCGCCATGCGGATCTCGGCCGGCGTCTCGTAGTGCGGGCCGGGGAACTGGGCGTAGACGCCCTCCTCCAGCGTGGGGTCGACCTCCTTGCACAGGGCGCGCAGACGGGGGGAGTAGAGGTCCGTCAGGTCGACGAAGTTCGCGCCGACGATCGGGGAGGTGGCCGTGAGGTTGATGTGGTCGCCGATCAGGACCGGCTGGCCGGGGCGCATGCCCTCGCGCAGGCCACCGCAGCCGTTGGTCAGGATGATCGTCTTGGCGCCGGCGGCGACGGCCGTGCGGACGCCGTGGGCGACGGCGGCCACCCCGTGACCCTCGTAGTAGTGGGTGCGGCCCAGGAAGACCAGCGCACGCTTGTCACCGATGGAGTACGAGCGGACCTTGCCGCCGTGTCCCTCCACCGCCGGCTTCGGGAAGCCGGGGAGCTCGGTGACCTGGAGATCGGCCTCGGGATCGCCCAGGGCGTCCACGGCCGGTGCCCAGCCGGAGCCCATCACGAGGGCGACGTCGTGGGTCTCGGCGCCGGTGAGTTCGCGCAGGCGGGCCGCGGCGGCGTCGGCGGCGGCCCTCGGGTCTACTGGGGTGGCGCCCTGGATGTCGTCCGGAAGAAGAGATGCGTTCACGCCGAAGAGGGTAGCCGGTTTACGCCTACGCGCGTAGATGACAGAGCTCACGGGTTTGCGATCGTTGTCCTGTCGTTTCCGACAAGAGTTCAGACAAGGAGCCGGCGAGGACCCGGCAACGACCGGCAACGACTGGCAAGGACCGGCAACGACCGGCAAGGACCCGGCGGGGGAGTGACGAGGGCGTTCCGGGGAGCCGTGGCTCAGCAGGGGCGCTTGCGGAGTTCCATGACGTAGTCGTGCGGCGCGCCGGCGGACTCCGCGGCGTCCGCGACCTCGCCCAGGTAGCGGGCGGAGGGCAGGCCGCCCTCGTAGCCGTTCAGGACGTACGTCCAGGCGCCCTCCTCGCCCTCCAGGGTGTGGACCCGTACGCGCGTGCGGCGGTATATGTCCAGCCCCACGCCCTCCCAGCGGTCCATCGATTCCTCGTCCATCGGAGCGATGTCGTAGAGGGCCACGAAGACCTGGGAGATCGGGTCCTCGACAAGGGTCGCGAGTGCGCCCTCCCAGCCCATGTGCTCGCCCCCGAAGGTCAGCCGCCACCCGTTCAGCCAGCCGGTGGCGCGCAGCGGCGAGTGCGGGGCGCGGCGGGTCATCAACCGCGCGTCGAGGTTGCCGGCGTAAGCGGCGTAGAGCGACATGGGGGAGAGGGTACGGCAGGCCTCCCGGGAGTCGCTCTTGTAACAGACGTGCCCCCGGGCGGCCCCGCATTGAAGGGTGCGGGACAATGGAGTACGTGACTCGGATCGTGATCATTGGCGGCGGACCCGGCGGATACGAAGCGGCGCTCGTGGCCGCACAGCTCGGCGCGGAGGTGACCGTCGTCGACTGCGACGGTCTGGGCGGTGCGTCGGTGCTGACCGACTGCGTGCCGTCCAAGACCCTCATCGCCACGGCCGAGGTGATGACCACCTTCGACTCCTCGTACGAAGAGCTGGGGATCATCGTCGCCGACGACACCCCGCCCATGGAGCAGGCCGCCCGGGTGGTCGGCGTGGATCTGGGCAAGGTGAACCGGCGTGTGAAGCGGCTCGCGCTGGCGCAGTCGCACGACATCACCGCCTCCGTGACACGCGCCGGTGCGCGGGTCATGCGCGGGCGTGGACGGCTGGAGGGCATGCAGGCCCTCGACGGGTCGCGGAAGGTCGTGGTGCGCGCCGCCGACGGGAGCGAGGAGACGCTCACCGCGGACGCGGTGCTGATCGCGACCGGCGGACATCCGAGGGAACTGCCGGACGCGCGGCCCGACGGCGAGCGCATCCTCAACTGGACCCAGGTCTACGACCTCGACGAGCTGCCCGAGGAGCTCATCGTCGTCGGGTCCGGTGTGACCGGCGCCGAGTTCGCCGGTGCGTACCAGGCCCTCGGATCGAAGGTCACGCTCGTGTCGTCGCGGGACCGGGTGCTGCCCGGCGAGGACCCGGACGCCGCCGCCGTGCTGGAGGACGTGTTCCGGCGGCGAGGCATGAACGTCATGTCGCGGTCGCGGGCCCAGTCCGCCAAGCGGGTCGGGGACCGGGTGGAGGTGACGCTCGCCGACGGGCGCGTCATCACCGGGTCGCACTGCCTGGTGGCCGTGGGCGCGATCCCCAACACCGAGGGGATGGGGCTGGAGGAGGCCGGGGTCAAGGTCAAGGACTCCGGGCACATCCGGACCGACCGGGTGTCGCGGACCTCGGCTCCCGGTGTGTACGCCGCCGGTGACGTGACCGGCATCTTCGCGCTCGCCTCGGTCGCCGCCATGCAGGGGCGTATCGCCATGTACCACTTCCTGGGCGACGCGGTGACCCCGCTCGACCTCAAGACCGTCTCGTCCAACGTCTTCACCGACCCCGAGATCGCCACGGTCGGGTACTCGCAGGCCGACGTCGACGCCGGCAAGATCGACGCCCGGGTCGTCAAGCTGCCGCTGCTGCGCAACCCCCGGGCCAAGATGCAGGGCATCCGGGACGGTTTCGTCAAGATCTTCTGCCGGCCGGGCACCGAGATCGTGGTGGGCGGTGTCGTGGTGGCGCCGCGCGCCTCGGAACTCATCCACCCCATCTCGATCGCGGTCGACAACAACCTGACGGTCGAACAGATCGCGAACACCTTCACCGTGTATCCCTCCCTTTCGGGGTCGATCGCGGAGGTGGCACGGCAACTGCACACCCGGAAGGCCGGCGGAGAGGGCTAGTCGCCCCCCGGTGGTCCGCCCCGGTGGCCCCCGGGGCCCGGTGGCCCCCGGGGCCCGGGGGGCCACCCGGGTGGCCCCCCGGTGGTCCCCCTGGGCGGTGCCCCTCCCCGGGCGGGCCCCCTGCTGACCGGCGGCCGGAATCGACTCCCCGCCGGTCACGGGGAGTTGCGGAGCGTGCGGGCGGCATAGGCGTCCGGGGTAGGCGCGTATACCACTTCAGGCCATGCCACGCGAACAACTTCTGTTATTCGGCGCATACTGCTGAAAGCAGACGGTCGTTGGGGTTACTGTCAGTTTCGTGTTCGCTGCAGAACGTCGCCAATTGATCCTCGAAATGGTGCGAGCGAACGGGGCCGTGTCGCTCCGTGAGCTCGCCCGCGTCGTCCAGACCTCCGAAGTGACCGTACGGCGGGACGTGCGCGCACTGGAGGCAGAAGGACTCCTCGACCGCCGGCACGGCGGTGCGGTACTGCCGGGCGGGTTCACGCGAGAGTCCGGCTTTCCGCAGAAGTCCCATCTCGCGACCGCCGAGAAGACGGCCATCGCCGATCTCGCCGCGGGCTTCGTCGAAGAGGGCGAGGCCATCGTGGTGGGCGCCGGTACCACCACGCAGGAGCTGGCCCGCCGGCTCGCGCGGGTGCCGGGCCTGACCGTCGTCACCAACTCGCTGCTCGTGGCCCAGGCCCTCGCCCATGCCAACCGGGTCGAGGTCGTGATGACCGGTGGCACGCTCCGGGGCTCCAACTACGCCCTCGTCGGCTCGGGCGCCGAGCAGTCCCTGCAAGGGCTGCGGGTGTCCAAGGCCTTCCTGTCCGGGAGCGGGCTGACGGCGGAGCGGGGACTCTCCACGTCCAACATGCTGTCGGCGTCCGTCGACCGCGCGCTGGTGCAGGCCGCCGCCGAGGTCGTCGTCCTCGCCGACCACTCCAAGTTGGGCACGGACACCATGTTCCAGACCGTGCCCACGGACGTCATCACCCGCCTGGTCACGGACGAGCCGGCCGCCCACGACGACCGTGCCGCCACCGAGCTCCAGGCCCTGGCCGACCAGGGCGTGCAGATCGCCGTGACCGGGGCGTCGGGGGGTGCGACGACCGGCTCGGGGAGCCCCGGGGCCTCGGGGGCCTCGGGGACCACCGCCGGGACTGACGCCGTCCCGGCGCGTCAGCAGCGCCGGGACGTGCCGCTTCCGGGGCCACGCCGTCAGGTCCCGGGCGCCGCGGCAGGGCTGCGGTCGGCCACAGCCCTGGGTGAGCAGAACACCGGGGCGGAGCGGGCGCGCGTCGCGGACCTGCGCCGCCGCTGAGCCGCCACACGGTCCGTCGCCCCCCCCGGGACCAACGGCGGCGCCCGGCGGACCACACTGGTCCACCGGGCGCCCGGGCCGTGGCGTACGGTCATCGGCCGTTCGGCCGGTCTCCCGTGTCGCGTACGGCGCTCAGTCCTTGATCTCGCAGATCGTCGCGCCCGACGTGACGGACGCGCCGACCTCGGCGCCCAGGCCCTTCACCGTGCCGGACTTGTGGGCATTGAGGGGCTGCTCCATCTTCATGGCCTCCAGGACGACGATCAGGTCGCCTTCCTGTACCTCCTGGCCCTCCTCCACCGCGATCTTCACGATGGTGCCCTGCATCGGGGACGCGAGGGTGTCGCCGGAGGCCGCGGGGCCGGACTTCTTCGCCGCGCGCCGCTTGGTCTTGGCGCCGGCCGCCAGGCCGGTGCGGGCCAGGGACATGCCCAGCGAGGAGGGGAGAGAGACCTCCAGGCGCTTGCCGCCGACCTCGACGACGACCGTCTCACGCCCGGACTCCTCGTCCGCCTCGGTGCCGGCCGGCGCGGTGAAGGGCTTGATCTCGTTGACGAACTCCGTCTCGATCCAGCGGGTGTGGACCGTGAACGGGTCGGTGGAGCCGGTCAACTCGGGGGCGAACGCCGGGTCCTGGACCACCGCGCGGTGGAACGGGATCGCCGTGGCCATGCCCTCGACCTGGAACTCCTCCAGGGCGCGGGAGGCACGCTGGAGGGCCTCGGCGCGGGTGCGGCCGGTCACGATCAGCTTCGCCAGGAGCGAGTCCCACGCCGGGCCGATCACGCTGCCGGACTCCACACCCGCGTCCAGGCGGACGCCCGGGCCGGTCGGGGGAGCGAAGGTGGTGACGGTGCCGGGCGCGGGGAGGAAGCCCCGGCCGGGGTCCTCGCCGTTGATGCGGAACTCGAAGGAGTGGCCGCGCAGGACGGGGTCGCCGTAGCCGAGTTCCTCGCCGTCGGCGATCCGGAACATCTCGCGGACCAGGTCGATACCGGCGACTTCCTCGGTGACCGGGTGCTCCACCTGGAGGCGGGTGTTGACCTCCAGGAAGGAGATCGTGCCGTCCACGCCGACCAGGAACTCCACGGTGCCGGCGCCGACGTAGCCGGCCTCCTTCAGGATCGCCTTCGAGGCGGAGTACAGCTGGTCGACCTGCGCCTCGGACAGGAAGGGGGCCGGAGCCTCCTCCACCAGCTTCTGGTGGCGGCGCTGGAGCGAGCAGTCACGGGTGGAGACGACGACCACGTTGCCGTGCCGGTCGGCCAGGCACTGGGTCTCCACGTGGCGGGGCTTGTCGAGGTAGCGCTCGACGAAGCACTCCCCGCGCCCGAAGGCGGCCACCGCCTCACGGACGGCGGAGTCGTACAGCTCGGGCACCTCTTCGAGGGTGCGGGCGACCTTGAGGCCGCGCCCGCCGCCGCCGAAGGCCGCCTTGATCGCGATCGGCAGGCCGTGTTCCTTCGCGAAGGCCACGACCTCGTCCGCACCCGAGACCGGGTCCGGCGTGCCCGCGACCAGCGGGGCGCCGGCGCGCTGGGCGATGTGCCGGGCGGCGACCTTGTCCCCCAGGTCGCGGATGGCCTGCGGGGGCGGCCCGATCCAGATCAGATCCGCGTCCAGGACCGCCTGCGCGAACTCGGCGTTCTCGGAGAGGAATCCGTAGCCGGGGTGGATGGCGTCCGCGCCCGACTCCCGCGCGGCCTTCAGGACCTTCTCGATGTCCAGGTAGCTGGTGGCTGGGGTGTCACCACCCAGGGCGAACGCCTCATCAGCGGCGCGGACATGCAGAGCGTCCCGGTCGGGGTCCGCGTAGACGGCCACGCTCGCGATCCCGGCGTCCCGGCAGGCCCGGGCCACGCGGACAGCGATTTCGCCACGATTGGCGATGAGCACCTTGCGCACGATTGAGGCTCCCTCCTTGAAACAAGCCGAGTTTAGGGACTGCCGACACGGCACTTCGACCCGTCCCCCATGGTGACCTTGCCCACACAGAGTGTGATTCGAGGCTGGCTCGACCCGCGAAAGCCCTTGTCCTGCCGCGATACACGAGACTCTTCTGGGAAACCCTAGCTTCCCGATGTGGGCAAGGTCTCTGTAAGAGGGTGCTGCGCGCCACCCTGTTTCTTTGTCGAGTCCCTACGAATGGCCCAATGATTCTTTGCCCGTCGCAGACCCCTTGTCGCCAGGTTTACTGGTTAGTAACCTTCCCCGTGTCTCGAACGTACTTGGGGT
>NZ_BAABCQ010000164.1:0-16905 GCF_039539045.1 Streptomyces marokkonensis | reverse complement strand
TCTTTTCATTGGTAAGGCGCCGATGGCACCGCAACCTCAAAACGTGGGTCGCGGTGCCGTAAAGCTCAGTTCCGCCCAGACGGTCTTGCGCGGGAAGCGGCCCTCGGTTACTCCCCAGCGGTCCGCGAGCGTTTCCACGAGCAGCAGGCCACGGCCGGATTCGGCGTCGGGAGCGGGTGCTTGGGGGCGGGGGAGTTCCTGGCCTCGGGTGTCGGTGAACTCGATACGGAGGGTCTCGCCGACGACGTAAAGCGTGAGCCGGAAATCGCGGCCGGGGACGCGTCCGTGGTCCGCCGCGTTGTTGGCCAGTTCGGCGACGAGAAGGCGTGCCGGGTCCAGGGCAGTTCCCAGGAACGGAGCTGCTCCGTCGCGAGCAGTCGGGCGAGACGGGCGCCGCGTGGCGTGGGGGAGAGCTGCACGCTGAAGTTGCGGACGGGAGTCGTGAGTTCGGCGGATTTCTGGTTCACGTCACTCAGCGTGGCGTCGTGTGCGTACCGTGAGAAGTGACTCAGTGAGTACACACGGTCACTGTCCGGTGGTTGTCCAGCGGTGTCGGTGCTGTCGGGGTGGCGTGTGCGGGTAGGGCGCTGGGAGCAATACGGCGAGTACGACGAAGGGGCGCGGGATGACGGTCGAGGCGGAGGCGGGTCGGCTCAGGAGCGAGGCGGACGAGCCGGGGTGGGAGGTCGATCCGGACGACGAGTGGGGCGTCGCGGTCATCACGACGGTGGGACGGCAGTTGAAGCTGCGGCGCGAGGCCGTGGGCATGCGCGCCGGCGAGTTCGGGGCGGCGGTGGGGTACGGGGAGGACCTTGTCTACAAGGTGGAGGGCGGGAAGCGGATTCCCCGGCAGGAGTACCTGGACAGGGCCGACGAGGTGTTGGAGGCCGGTGGGCTCATCTCGGCGGCCTGGGAGGACGTGAAGAAGGTCCGGTACCCGAAGAAGGTCCGGGCGTTGGGGAAGCTGGAGGCGAATGCGGTCGAGATTGCCGTGTACCAGTGCAACAGCATCAATGGCTTGTTGCAGACACCAGAGCACGCGCGATGCGTGATCGGGGCGGCACAGCCGCCGTACTCCCCGGACGATGTGGAGCGCATGGTGGCTGCGCGGGTCGCGCGGCGCACGGTCTTCGAGCGGACACCCGCGCCCGCCCTCAGCTTTGTGTTGGAGGAGGGGGTTCTGCGTCGGCCCATCGGGGGCACAATGGTCTGGCGACAGCAGCTCGAACGTTTGCTGGAGGTGGGGAAGTTGCACAACGTTGTGCTTCAGGTGATGCCGACGCACTGTGACACCCACTCCGGAACCGACGGCACCATTGAGTTGCTCAAGTTCGTGGACGGGACGGCGGTCGGACGAGCCGATGGCGAGTTCAACGGGCGACCGACCTCGGACCCCAAACACTTGCGCATCCTGGAACTGCAGTATGGGACGATCCGGGCTCAGGCACTCTCGCCTCGGGAGTCTCTGGCCCTCATCGAGCAACTGCTGGGAGAAACATGATCCGCAAGACCACTGCCGGGGACGCCTCCGAGCTGGCGTGGTTCAAGAGCAGCTACAGCAGCGGCAACAACGGCGAGTCCTGTGTTGAGCTTGCCGTCACCCTGGGCACCATCCACGTCCGCGACTCCAAGAACACCGAAGGCCCCCGCCTGGCCCTCACCCCCGCCGCTTGGCAGGACTTCCTGCCGTACGTGTCGGAGAACTGACGCCTAAACGGGGGTACGGGTCCCGTCACGCGCGCTGGTCCTGGCGGCCGGAACATGCCGGAGCCGTCGGGCCGGTGGGGGACCCGGAGGCGGTCGGTGCCAGCGCCCGGCGGTGGCGTCGGAGCACCGCGGACTCGCCCAGCAGGAGTGCGTGCGGTCGATACGCGGGGCCGCCCAGGGAGCGCTCCAGCGCGGGGAGGTAGTTCCAGCGCACGGCGGGGTGCGCTGAGTGCGCGAAGTGGTAGAGGTCGCCGTACGGCAGCCAGGTGCCGCGAGCCAGCAGGGCGAGCAGCGCGTTGTGCGGGTACAGCCGCAGGCAGCGGCCGGCCTCGACGGCGACCGGCGGCCCGGTGACCGGCTCCGGATCGAACCAGCGGTGCTCGACGAGCAGGGACATCCAGGCAAGCTGCGGATACAGCAGCAACCGGGGCAGCACGAAGACGAACACCGCCGCTTCCCAGCCGAAGCCGGTGGCCGCGATGGCCGCCACCGTCACCGGACCGGCCGCCCGCAGCCGCCCGGCGCCGGGCTCCCGCCACAGCACGGACAGTCCGCGCACGGTGCCGTACAGACCGGCCGGAGTGAGCGGATGGACCATGCCGAGCACACACCGCGCAGTCGTGGCCCCCGCACGCAACCCCGCGCGATGCAGCTCGGCCAGATTGGGGTCGGCGCCGGCGACCGTGGCGTTCGGATGGTGCTCGCGTACGTGCCGTCGGCGGCGTACCGCCACGGGGACGAAACCGAGTGGGACGTGCACGGCCACCTCGGTGAGCAGCGCGTTCAGCCGGCCGCCGCGCGCCAGCACGCCGTGCACCGCGAAGTGGCTGACCTCCTGGAGGTGGCGGAACTTCACGGCCCCCGCGAGTGCGGCGACCGCGCAGCCCCAGGGGCCGCCGCCCACGGCCACGATCGACCAACCGGCGAGTTCCAGCCAGTGGCCCAGCAGCAGAAGTACCGGCGTGACGTCGTTCAACCGCGCACGCTGGAGACTCATCACCGACCGCAGCGAGCCGGCTGCGCGCCGTCCCCGTGCCGGACTGAACCACCACCGGTCCGCCTGCCGCAGCGCGATCCCCACCGTGATGATCAACAGGCCCGCCGAAAGTGCCACCACGCCGTCCCCTCCCCGTAGTCCCGAACCAGGCCGCAGGCGACCGGAACCGGGGCGGACGGAGCGGCGCCGCGCTCCCCGGCGTACGGAAGATCGGGAGACGGGCGGCCGTCAGACCTCGGTCGGGTGAATACCGGCCTCGTGCAACACCTTCATGTTTTCCCGGCTGAGTTCCGCGAACGCGCTGATTTCCGTCATGTGTGCGGCACCCGCGTACTCCACCGGACCGTCACCGAGCAGCACGGCCGGGTCGAGTTCCGCCTCGTACACGAGGGTCGCATTGCCCTCCAGAACGGGCTGCCACACGTCACCGACGGGCTGGAGGAAGCTGCGGGCGACGCCTCCGGGGTTGCGTACGGTCACCGGACGCTCCGGCTCGACACGGCCGAGGCGGGACAGAGTGGCGCGGGAGGCTGCGATGCCCGAACCGCACGACGGCGTCAGCCCGGCTCCCCGTTCGTAGGTGTGGACGAACACCTCGTCGTCCGACAGCGGGCGTACGAAGGAGAGGTTGGCACCGATGGGGAAAACCTCCGGTGAACCGGCTACGCGCCGCCCGGTCTCGATCAGTTCCGCCTCGTCGTAGGCGTCGACCACTGTGATCAGGTGGGAGTTCGGCACCGCGACCGCCGTCACGTTGCGCGACGGATGGAAGGCGGGCAGCAGCCGGTCCACGTACTCTCCGTGCGGTCCCGCTTCCGCCACGATCGGCGTGCCGGGCGCGAAATCGACGGCCGGCAGTTCTACGGAAACCTCCCGCACGCCATGGGACGTGCGGCCCCGGTCGCGCACGGTGAACGCGTACGGCCCCTGCTCCACGACGACCGAATCCGCCTGGTGCCGGTCCAGCAGTATCCGTCCGGCGCACCGCATGCCGTTTCCGCACAGCAGCGCCTCGGACCCGTCAGGGTTGTAGAACCAGGCGCGCGCCGTGCCGTCTCCGTGATCGGCCACGAAGTACGCGCCGTCACTGCCCAGCCCCCGCTTTCGGTCGCACAGCAGCCTGACGGCCCGGGTGAGCTCGTCCGCCGTGGCGAAGTGATCGAGGGGCGCGCCGTCGACGACGAAGATGTCGTTCCGGGAGCCGTGGGCCTTGAGTACTGGGCGTCCGCCATGTGCCGATCGTTCGCCCGGCGTAACTGGATGTAGATGCGCCGCAGCCACATATGGTTCGCCACCATGAGGAGCAGGAGAACGGTCTCCGCGCCGAGCAGGACATCCCGCAGCAGACTCTTCTCGGCGATCCACGCGGCGACCGGAATGGCGATACCGGCGATCCCCACGACCGCGTTCAACACCTGTGAGGACAAGGCGTCGGCCACGCGGGTACCGAGGTCCTGACGCGGCGCTGCTGTCGTCATGTGCCTGCCCCTCTCCGAGCCCGTTTGTCGCACATGCTGCTGGGTTCGCCCTCGCGTGAGCAAGTACGCGTGGTGATGAGGGATGACTCCCGGTCATGCGCTCTCGGCGGTGCGGCGCACGCGCCGTCAGCCCGCAGGTTCGACGACCTCCTGCGTCCCCACCACCGCGAGCAGCTCCAGCAGCCCCGCGCTGTCCGTCCCCACGGCCGGTGTGAACCAGAGC
Organism: Streptomyces marokkonensis; assembly: GCF_039539045.1. Lineage (NCBI taxonomy): Bacteria > Bacillati > Actinomycetota > Actinomycetes > Kitasatosporales > Streptomycetaceae > Streptomyces > Streptomyces marokkonensis. Next base: position 12,500 of record NZ_BAABCQ010000164.1, on the reverse strand, counting down.
AGCCGCTGCCGCCCGTCCTCGCTGATCAGGTTGAGGCAGTTGACCTCGACGAGACCCAGCGTGGGGTGGAGGAGCCGTTTCCGGTCGCCACGCCGGAACGCCACGTCGTGGTCGGCCCACAGCGCGGCGAACTCGGGGGAGACACCGAGCAGCGTACGGATCATCGACCCGGCCTCCGGGTCCTTCGCGTCCCGTCTCGCGGCGGCGGCCCGCAGGTCGGCGACGAATGAGCGGGACTGGCCCTCGTGGTCGGCCTCGGGATACAGGTTCCGCGCGTCGGGTTCGGTGAACCAGCGGTGGACGAAGCTGGCCCGGGGCCCACGGAAGCCGGACTGGTCCCCGAGCAGCGCCACCGCCAGCGGATTCTGTACGAGGGTGACGTGCAGGTCGGTGATCACCTGGGCCGGGGTCGAGGTCATCCGGCCGAGCAGGTCGAGCATGCCGGGGTGGACGTGCGAGGCGGCCCCGCCCTGTACGGGCACCGGGCGGTCGGCGAGCCGGTAGAGGTAGTCCCGCTCGTCGGAGGTCAGCCGCAGCGCCCTCGCCAGTGCGGCGATCATCTGCTCGGACGGCTGGGATCCGGCGCCGCGCTCCAGCTCGTTGTAGTAGTCCACGGATGCCCCGGCGAGCTGGGCGACCTCCTCACGGCGCAGCCCCGGCACCCGGCGGCGCGGTCCGGCGGGGAGTCCGACATCGGCCGGGCGGATGCGCTCGCGCCGCGAACGCAGGAACGCTCCCAGCTCGGCGTACTTCACAGCGCTCATGGTGTTCATTCTGCGTCCGGCCGGGGCGGCGACCCAGGGGATGACATCCCCTGGTTGCGGGGGCCGGCCGCGCGCATCGTGGAGGCATGAGCACGCACACAGAGCAACAGACTCCAGCGCCGGAGGCCGGCACCCGGAGGGTCGCCGTCGTCACCGGCGGATCGCGCGGCATCGGCCGGGCGGTCTCGCACAAGCTCGCCGAGGATGGCCTGGCCGTCGTCGTCAACTACGCCCGCGACGCCTCGGCCGCCGACGAGACGGTGAAGGCGATCACCGGGGCCGGCGGGCGGGCGGTCGCCGTACAGGCGGACGTGGCGGAGGAGAAGGAGGTCGCCGCGCTGTTCGACTGGGCGGAGGAGGAGTTCGGCGGCGTCGACGTGGTCGTCAACTCGGCCGGGCGGATGGCTCTGTCGCCGATCGCCGACCTCGACCTGGCGGCGCTCGACGCCATGCACCGCACCAACATCCGCGGCACCTTCGTCGTCGCCCGGGAGTCGGCGCGGCGACTGCGTACGGGGGGTTCGTTCGTCGGGTTCTCGACGTCCGTCGTCGGCACGCAGTTCCCCACGTACGGAGCCTACGCGGCCAGCAAGGGCGCGGTGGAGGCCATGACGATGATCCTGGCGCGGGAGCTGCGCGGCCGGGACATCACCGTGAACACGGTCGCGCCCGGGCCGACGGCCACGGACCTGTTCCTCGACGGCAAGACGCCCGAGCAGATCGACCGGCTCGCGAAGACCCCGCCCCTGGAGCGGCTGGGCACCCCCGACGACATCGCGGCCGTGGTCGCCTTCCTCGGCAGCCCCGCCGGGCACTGGGTGAACGGCCAGATCCTGCGGGCCAACGGCGGCATGGTCTGACGACAGCCGCTCGGCACCCGAACCCACCTCACCACTCACCTCACCACTCACCTCAGGAGACAGTCATGCCCTTCGCCCACTTCAAGGTCCCCGCGGGCACCCTCACCGCCGAGGACAAGAGGAAGATCGTAGAGCGCACCACCGACCTGTACGCGGAGATCTACGGCGAGCGGGCCCGCCCGACCACCGTCGTCCTCGTCGACGAGGTCTTCGACGGCGGCTGGGGAGTCGGCGGGAACGTCCTCACCGCCGCCATGCTCAACGGCGACGCTTGACCGCTGTCCGGGACGCTCGGGTAACCTTCGTCCCGGACATCCGTTAACGGCCGGTGTACGAAAGATCGGTCTCACATAGTGGTCACGCTCTGCGCGGGGTACTGGCCAGGATGTTTACATGCGCGTAACACTTAAGTGTCCCGCGCGCGGCAACGGCGCCGAGCGCCCATCACCGGACCGACCCGGACGACGGCCTGTACGGCCAGGGCCCCGTACCTCCGAGGACCCCCCCCCCCCCCCCCCCCCCCCCCCCCGTACCCCCGTCTCTCCGTCCCGGTCTCCGGTGCCCGCCGTGCCAGAAAGGCCCCACGTGACGACGCGAAGCGAGACCAGGACCGCGCTCGACCACCTGCTCACCGAGATCGAACACCGCAACCCGGCCCAGCCCGAGTTCCACCAGGCCGCCCACGAGGTGCTGGAGACGCTCGCGCCGGTGCTCGCGGCCCGCCCCGAGTACGCCGAGCCGGGCCTCGTCGAGCGGCTGGTCGAGCCCGAGCGGCAGGTCATCTTCCGGGTGCCGTGGCAGGACGACCAGGGCCGGGTCCACGTCAACCGCGGCTTCCGCGTCGAGTTCAACAGCGCGCTGGGCCCCTACAAAGGCGGCCTGCGCTTCCACTCCTCGGTCAACCTGGGCGTCATCAAGTTCCTGGGCTTCGAGCAGATCTTCAAGAACGCGCTGACCGGCCTCGGTATCGGCGGCGGCAAGGGCGGCAGCGACTTCGACCCGCACGGGCGGAGCGACGCGGAGGTCATGCGGTTCTGCCAGTCGTTCATGACGGAGCTGTACCGGCACATCGGCGAGCACACCGACGTCCCCGCGGGCGACATCGGCGTCGGCGGCCGGGAGATCGGCTACCTGTTCGGCCAGTACCGCCGGATCACCAACCGCTGGGAGGCCGGTGTCCTCACCGGCAAGGGCGCGGGCTGGGGCGGCTCGCTGATCCGCCCGGAGGCCACCGGGTACGGCAACGTGCTCTTCGCGGCGGCCATGATGCGCGAGCGCGGTGAGGACCTGGAGGGCCAGACCGCGGTCGTGTCCGGCTCCGGAAACGTGGCGATCTACACCATCGAGAAGCTCGCCGCCCTCGGCGCGAACGCCGTGACCTGCTCGGACTCCTCCGGCTACGTCGTCGACGAGAAGGGCATCGACCTCGACCTGCTGAAGCAGATCAAGGAGGTCGAGCGCGGCCGGGTCGACACGTACGCCGAGCGCCGCGGCGCCTCGGCCCGCTTCGTGCCCGGCGGCAGCGTCTGGGACGTCCCGGCCGACCTCGCGCTCCCGTCCGCCACGCAGAACGAGCTGGACGAGAACGCCGCCGCCACCCTCATCCGCAACGGCGTGAAGGCCGTCTCGGAGGGCGCGAACATGCCGACGACGCCCGAGGCGGTCCACCTGCTCCAGGGCGCCGGCGTCGCCTTCGGCCCCGGCAAGGCGGCCAACGCGGGCGGCGTCGCGGTCAGCGCGCTGGAGATGGCGCAGAACCACGCCCGTACGTCGTGGACGGCGGTGCGCGTCGAGGAGGAGCTGACGCACATCATGAACGACATCCACACCACCTGCCACGAGACCGCCGAGCGCTACGACGCCCCCGGCGACTACGTGACCGGCGCCAACATCGCGGGCTTCGAGCGCGTCGCCGACGCGATGCTGGCCCAGGGCGTCATCTGACGGACGGATCCGGTGGGAGGGCCCTGTCGGGGCCTGCCCACCGGTACCTCGCCAGCGGCCGAGCGCGACGACCGGGGCACCGGCTGACCCCCCGGGAGAACTCCCCGCGAACACGGCACGGAGCGCGGGCGACGGCTTGCACAAACCCCTACCGCCGGTGTGAACACTGTTCTTGTCTGTTCGAACGGTGCGCGCAGCGGACAGTGAGACATCGGTGCCCGAGCGGGCGGAGGAACGGTCGAAGCAGCCGCTTCCGCCGCTCGCCACAGCGGTGCCGACCGGCCCGCCGTCATCCCCCGGGCCCCGCGCCCGCCCCCGCGGGCAGGCCGTGCAGGGCGGGAAGCGCGCGGGCAGCCGCCTGTACGTCATCGACGGCATCCGCCTGCTCGCCGCGCTGATGGTGGTCGCACACCACTACGCCGGCACCTGGCGCGCGGACCGCCCCGGCAACCTGATCTGGGGCCGTCCGGTGTCCGAGGTCATGCCCACGGTGTTCCGCGTCGCCTCCTACGGCTGGATCGGCGTCGAGCGGCGTCGAGATCTTCTTCGTGATCAGCGGCTTCGTGATCTGCATGTCGTGCTGGGGCCGCACACCGCGCCAGTTCTTTCGCTCCCGTCGCGGACCTCCACCTGCTGGAGCTGGTCGCCAACCCGGACGGCGCCTGGTACTTCATCGCAGGCTCGCCCCTCCACCTCATGCGCCGCTTCGGCCAGGACCTGCTCCTGTGGGGCATCCTCGCCATGGCGTGGCTGATGGGCCAGCTGGAACTGGGCAACCGGATCGACGAGGTCGAACGCGTCTCGGGCCGGCGCGGCAGCGTGGCGATCTTCACGGTCTTCCTGCTCTCGAGCCTGCCGAGTCAGGGAGCGGGTGGGCCGGACAGCTTCGCCAGGCGGCCCAGCAGCCTGGCGTGGACCGTCGTCGCCGCCGCGACCACGGTCGCGATGGCCGACAGGGCGAGGATCCCGAGCAGCGCCGGCCACTGGCGCAGTTCGCTGTCGCAGAGGGAGCCGTCCCGCCGGGCCGGGTCGATCAGCGGCCCCTCGCAGCGCGGGACACCGTCGTAGGACTCGGGGCCGTACGAGGAGAGCATCAGGAACGCGAAGTACATCCACAGCGCGAGCGCCAGCAGGATCCACACGACCGACCACTTGTCCACGCGGCCGGCGTCCCGGAGCGCCCTCGACGCCTCACTCTCGGCAGCCTCCCTGGCCGTCATGCGATCCCCCCCGAGTGTCCGTCCGAATACCGTCGATGACCCTAACGTGGTGATCGCAAGCGTCCGACGACGCGGTCCGCGACCGACGGAACGAACGGGGCGAAGTCCGGTACGGCGGCGCAGCGGATCGGCCGGACTCACCCCGCCCGCATGGGACGCGTACAACCGTCCGGCCCGTGTCCACGGGCGGTCCCGTGTCCGGTTCTTCGGGGCCCGTGGCCGCGCCCCGGGCCCGGGGTGATCGACTTCGAGCGAGCCTCTGTTTGACCCGCGTCACCTTCGGGGTATTCTCTCCGTCCCGATTGGCCAGGCCCCATCCCCGTGTGGCAGACTAGCGGAGTTGCTCGGTCGAGTGCCGATGCTGCGCGCCTCCCGCCGGGGGGACCGGAAGCGAGTCCCACAGTACTCGTCGCCTCTGATCAGGGGCGGACGTACGGGAATCTTCCGGGAAGCGTCAGCGGGGTGCAGACCAGGCGCCCGGTGGGCCTCTCGCCCCCGCCCCGCGGTTCCGGAAGGGCTCGCACTCCCACTGCAGGGAAGTCCCGAAAAGGGACATTCGTGTCAGCGAGAGAGCGACACGCCCGACCGCGTGGGTCGGAGGGGGAGCGGACAGAAAAGGGACCACCGGGTCCAGAGCGTTACGAGAGACAGGACTACGAAGTAGCCATGGCGGGACAGAAGATCCGCATCCGGCTCAAGGCCTACGACCACGAGGTCATCGACTCTTCGGCGAAGAAGATCGTCGAGACGGTGACTCGCACTGGTGCGTCGGTCGCGGGCCCGGTGCCGCTGCCCACTGAGAAGAACGTGTACTGCGTCATCAAGTCGCCGCACAAGTACAAGGACTCGCGCGAGCACTTCGAGATGCGCACGCACAAGCGCCTGATCGACATCCTCGACCCGACTCCGAAGACCGTTGACTCTCTGATGCGACTCGACCTCCCGGCCGGTGTCGACATCGAGATCAAGCTCTGAGGGCCGGTGATCTGAAGATGAACAAGCAGATCAAGGGCATCCTGGGCGAGAAGCTCGGCATGACGCAGGTGTGGGACGAGAACAACCGTGTTGTTCCGGTCACCGTCGTCAAGGCCGGCCCGAACGTCGTCACCCAGGTCCGTACGAACGACGTCGACGGCTACGAGTCCGTCCAGATCGCGTTCGGCGAGATCGACCCGCGCAAGGTGAACAAGCCCCTCAAGGGCCACTTCTCCAAGGCCGACGTCACCCCCCGCCGCCACCTCGTCGAGATCCGCACGGGCGACGCCGCCGAGTACACGCTCGGTCAGGAAGTCACCGCCGAGGTCTTCGAGTCCGGCGTGAAGGTCGACGTCACCGGCAAGAGCAAGGGCAAGGGCTTCGCCGGTGTCATGAAGCGTCACAACTTCAAGGGCCTCGGCGCCGGTCACGGCACCCAGCGCAAGCACCGCTCGCCCGGTTCCATCGGTGGCTGCGCCACCCCGGGCCGCGTGTTCAAGGGCCTCCGCATGGCCGGCCGCATGGGCAACGAGCGGGTCACCACCCAGAACCTGACCGTCCACGCCGTTGACGCGGAGAAGGGTCTGCTGCTCATCAAGGGCGCGGTTCCCGGTCCGAACGGCGGCCTCGTCCTGGTCCGCACCGCGGCCAAGGGGGCCTGAGGTACCGATGAGCACTGTTGACATCCTTTCGCCTGCCGGCGAGAAGACCGGAAGCGTCGAGCTCCCCGCGGAGATCTTCGGCGTGGAGAAGATCAGCATCCCGCTGATCCACCAGGTCGTCGTCGCGCAGAACGCCGCTGCCCGCCAGGGCACGCACAAGACCAAGCGTCGCGGTGAAGTCCGTGGTGGCGGCAAGAAGCCGTACCGCCAGAAGGGCACCGGCCGCGCCCGCCAGGGCTCGACCCGCGCGCCGCAGTTCGCCGGCGGTGGCGTCGTCCACGGCCCGCAGCCGCGCGACTACTCGCAGCGGACCCCGAAGAAGATGAAGGCCGCGGCCCTGCGCCACGCCCTCACCGACCGGGCCCGCCACGACCGCATCCACGTCGTCACCGGCGTCATCGAGGGCGACAACCCGTCCACGAAGGCCGCCCGGTCGCTGTTCGGCAAGATCTCGGAGCGCAAGAACCTGCTCCTGGTCGCCGACCGTGCCGACGAGGCCGCGTGGCTGTCCGCCCGCAACCTGCCCCAGATCCACATCCTGGAGCCGGGCCAGCTGAACACGTACGACGTTCTCGTCTCGGACGACGTGGTCTTCACCCAGGCCGCCTTCGAGTCCTTCGTGTCCGGCACGCCCAGTGCCGAGCGGAACGCTGACACCGAAGGGAGCGAAGCCTGATGGCTACGCGTCACCCGAGCATCGCCTCCAAGGCGGCCAAGGCCGCCAAGGCCGCGCGCGTCGCCAAGGCGCGTCGCCACGAGGCCGAGGGCAAGAACACCGTCGTCACGCCGGTCAGCAAGTCGTTCACGGACCCCCGTGACGTGCTCGTGAAGCCGGTCGTCTCCGAGAAGAGCTACGCGCTCCTCGACGACAACAAGTACACGTTCGTCGTCGCCCCGGGTTCCAACAAGACCCAGATCAAGGAAGCCGTCCAGGCGGTCTTCTCGGTCAAGGTCACCGGGGTCAACACGATCAACCGCCAGGGCAAGCGCAAGCGGACCCGCACCGGCTTCGGCAAGCGTGCCGACAGCAAGCGCGCGATCGTGACCCTTGCCGAGGGCGACCGTATCGACATCTTCGGCGGTCCGACCTCCTGACGGAGGTCCGGATCGTCCGGAATCGGACGAGGACTGAGAAATGGGAATCCGCAAGTACAAGCCGACTACGCCGGGCCGTCGTGGCTCGAGCGTCGCCGACTTCGTCGAGGTCACGCGGTCCACGCCGGAGAAGTCGCTGGTCCGCCCGCTGCACAGCAAGGGCGGCCGTAACAACGCCGGTCGTGTGACCGTTCGCCACCAGGGTGGCGGACACAAGCGCGCCTTCCGCGTGATCGACTTCCGTCGGCACGACAAGGACGGCGTGCCGGCGAAGGTCGCGCACATCGAGTACGACCCCAACCGCACCGCGCGCATCGCGCTGCTGCACTACGCCGACGGCGAGAAGCGCTACATCCTCGCCCCGCGCAACCTGCAGCAGGGTGACCGCGTCGAGAACGGTCCCGGGGCCGACATCAAGCCGGGCAACAACCTGGCCCTCCGCAACATCCCGGTCGGTACCACGATCCACGCGATCGAGCTCCGTCCCGGTGGCGGTGCCAAGTTCGCCCGCTCCGCCGGTGCCTCCGTGCAGCTGCTCGCGAAGGAGGGCTCGATGGCCCACCTGCGCATGCCGTCCGGAGAGATCCGCCTGGTCGACCAGCGCTGCCGCGCCACGGTCGGCGAGGTCGGCAACGCCGAGCAGAGCAACATCAACTGGGGCAAGGCGGGCCGTAAGCGCTGGCTGGGCGTTCGCCCGACCGTGCGTGGTGTGGTCATGAACCCGGTGGACCACCCGCACGGTGGTGGCGAAGGCCGTACCTCGGGTGGTCGCCACCCGGTGTCCCCCTGGGGCAAGAAGGAAGGCCGTACTCGTTCGCCCAAGAAGGCGTCGAGCAAGTACATCGTCCGCCGCCGCAAGACGAACAAGAAGCGCTAAGGACGGGTTGAGATGCCTCGTAGCTTGAAGAAGGGACCCTTCGTCGACGACCACCTGATCAAGAAGGTGGACGCGCAGAACGAAGCCGGTTCCAAGAACGTCATCAAGACCTGGTCCCGTCGCTCGATGATCGTCCCGGCGATGCTCGGTCACACGGTCGCGGTGCACAACGGCAAGACCCACATCCCGGTGTTTGTCACCGAGTCCATGGTCGGCCACAAGCTCGGCGAGTTCTCGCCGACGCGCACCTTCCGGGGTCACGTCAAGGACGACCGGAAGTCGAAGCGCCGCTAGTCAGCGGGGTGTGAAAGATCATGACAAACACTGAAGGGACAACCATGGAAGCCAGGGCCCAGGCGCGGTACATCCGCGTCACGCCCATGAAGGCCCGCCGCGTGGTGGACCTCATCCGTGGCATGGATGCCACGGAGGCTCAGGCGGTCCTGCGTTTCGCCCCGCAGGCCGCGAGCGTGCCGGTCGGCAAGGTGCTGGACAGCGCCATTGCCAACGCCGCGCACAACTACGACCACACCGACGCCGACAGCCTCGTCATTTCCGAGGCCTACGTCGACGAGGGCCCGACCCTGAAGCGGTTCCGTCCGCGCGCCCAGGGCCGCGCCTACCGGATCCGCAAGCGGACCAGCCACATCACCGTGGTCGTCAGCAGCAAGGAAGGAACCCGGTAATGGGCCAGAAGGTAAACCCGCACGGGTTCCGGCTCGGTGTCACGACCGACTTCAAGTCGCGTTGGTACGCCGACAAGCTGTACAAGGACTACGTCAAGGAAGACGTCGCCATCCGTCGGATGATGACGTCCGGCATGGAGCGCGCCGGCATCTCGAAGGTGGAGATCGAGCGCACCCGTGACCGCGTGCGTGTGGACATCCACACCGCTCGTCCCGGCATCGTCATCGGCCGTCGCGGCGCCGAGGCCGACCGTATCCGCGGTGACCTGGAGAAGCTGACCGGCAAGCAGGTCCAGCTGAACATCCTCGAGGTCAAGAGCCCGGAGACGGACGCTCAGCTGGTGGCCCAGGCCGTCGCCGAGCAGCTCTCCTCCCGCGTCTCCTTCCGTCGTGCCATGCGCAAGAGCATGCAGGGCACGATGAAGGCCGGCGCCAAGGGCATCAAGATCCAGTGCGGTGGCCGCCTCGGTGGCGCCGAGATGTCCCGCTCGGAGTTCTACCGCGAGGGCCGTGTGCCCCTGCACACGCTCCGCGCGAACGTGGACTACGGCTTCTTCGAGGCCAAGACGACCTTCGGCCGCATCGGCGTGAAGGTCTGGATCTACAAGGGCGATGTCAAGAACATCGCCGAGGTCCGCGCCGAGAACGCCGCTGCCCGCGCCGGCAACCGCCCGGCCCGTGGTGGCAACGACCGCCCGGCCCGTGGTGGTGGCCGTGGTGGCGAGCGTGGCGGTCGCGGTCGTAAGCCGCAGCAGCAGTCCGCGCCGGCTGCCGAGGCCCCCAAGGCCGAGGCTCCCGCCGCCGCTGCCGCTCCGGCTGAGAGCACCGGAACGGAGGCCTGACCGAAATGCTGATCCCCCGTAGGGTCAAGCACCGCAAGCAGCACCACCCGAAGCGCCGTGGTCAGGCCAAGGGCGGTACGACGGTTGCGTTCGGCGAGTACGGCATCCAGGCCCTCACGCCCGCGTACGTGACCAACCGCCAGATCGAGGCGGCCCGTATCGCGATGACCCGCCACATCAAGCGTGGCGGCAAGGTCTGGATCAACATCTACCCGGACCGCCCGCTCACGAAGAAGCCGGCCGAGACCCGCATGGGTTCCGGTAAGGGTTCCCCCGAGTGGTGGATCGCGAACGTGCACCCGGGTCGGGTCATGTTCGAGCTGTCCTACCCCAACGAGAAGATCGCCCGTGAGGCGCTGACTCGTGCGGCCCACAAGCTGCCGATGAAGTGCCGGATCGTCAAGCGCGAGGCAGGTGAAGCGTGATGTCGGCCGGTACCAAGGCGTCCGAGCTGCGCGAACTGGGTGACGAGGAGCTTCTGGCGAAGCTCCGCGAAGCCAAGGAAGAGCTGTTCAACCTCCGCTTCCAGGCGGCGACGGGTCAGCTCGAGAACCACGGTCGGCTCAAGGCCGTCCGCAAGGACATCGCGCGGATCTACACCCTGATGCGTGAGCGCGAGCTGGGCATCGAGACGGTGGAGAGCGCCTGATGAGCGAGAGCAACGTGACTGAAGAGACGAAGGCCGGCCGCGGCTTCCGCAAGACCCGTCAGGGTCTGGTCGTCAGCGACAAGATGGACAAGACCGTCGTCGTCGCCGTCGAGGACCGCGTGACCCACGCCCTGTACGGCAAGGTCATCCGCCGTACGGAGAAGCTCAAGGCCCACGACGAGCAGAACACCGCCGGTGTCGGCGACCGTGTCCTCCTCATGGAGACCCGGCCGCTGTCCGCGACGAAGCGCTGGCGCGTCGTCGAGGTCCTCGAGAAGGCCAAGTAGGCAGCTCCCGCGAGGGAACTCCCAAAGTACGTTCCTGCGGGGCATTCCTCGCAGGGCAGTTCCGCCAGGCTCCGGGAGCCGCTCGCCCAGTTGGTGAGCGGCCCCCGGGGAACCGGCAGACAATCAGGAGATAGACGTGATCCAGCAGGAGTCGCGGCTGCGTGTCGCCGACAACACGGGTGCGAAGGAAATTCTCACCATCCGTGTGCTCGGTGGTTCGGGCCGCCGCTACGCGGGCATCGGTGACGTGATCGTCGCCACCGTCAAGGACGCGATCCCCGGTGGCAACGTGAAGAAGGGTGACGTCGTCAAGGCGGTCATCGTTCGCACCGTCAAGGAGCGTCGCCGTCCGGATGGCTCGTACATCCGCTTCGACGAGAACGCCGCCGTCATTCTGAAGAACGACGGCGACCCCCGCGGCACCCGTATCTTCGGCCCGGTGGGCCGTGAGCTGCGCGAGAAGAAGTTCATGAAGATCATCTCCCTCGCGCCGGAGGTGCTGTGAGCATGAAGATCAAGAAGGGCGACCTGGTTCAGGTCATCACCGGTAAGGACAAGGGCAAGCAGGGCAAGGTCATCGCGGCCTTCCCCCGTGAGGACCGTGTTCTGGTCGAGGGTGTCAACCGGGTCAAGAAGCACACCAAGGCCGGGCCGACCGCTCGCGGTTCGCAGGCCGGCGGCATCGTGACCACCGAGGCCCCGATCCACGTCTCCAACGTCCAGCTGGTCGTGGAGAAGGACGGCAACAAGGTCGTCACGCGCGTCGGTTACCGCTTCGACGACGAGGGCAACAAGGTTCGCGTTGCCAAGCGGACGGGTGAGGACATCTGATGGCTACCACCACCACTCCGCGTCTCAAGACGAAGTACCGCGAGGAGATCGCGGGCAAGCTGCGTGAGGAGTTCTCCTACGAGAACGTCATGCAGATCCCCGGCCTCGTCAAGATCGTGGTCAACATGGGTGTGGGCGACGCCGCCCGCGACTCCAAGCTGATCGACGGCGCGATTCGCGACCTCACCACGATCACCGGTCAGAAGCCGGCCGTCACCAAGGCCCGTAAGTCCATCGCGCAGTTCAAGCTGCGTGAGGGCCAGCCGATCGGTGCCCACGTCACGCTCCGTGGCGACCGCATGTGGGAGTTCCTGGACCGCACCCTGTCGCTCGCGCTTCCGCGCATCCGCGACTTCCGTGGTCTGTCCCCCAAGCAGTTCGACGGCCGTGGCAACTACACCTTCGGTCTCACGGAGCAGGTCATGTTCCACGAGATCGACCAGGACAAGATCGACCGTACCCGGGGTATGGACATCACCGTGGTCACCACGGCGACCAACGACGCTGAGGGCCGCGCGCTCCTTCGTCACCTCGGCTTCCCGTTCAAGGAGGCGTGAACGAGATGGCGAAGAAGGCTCTGATTGCCAAGGCTGCTCGCAAGCCCAAGTTCGGTGTGCGTGGCTACACGCGCTGCCAGCGCTGCGGCCGTCCGCACTCCGTGTACCGCAAGTTCGGCCTGTGCCGCGTGTGCCTTCGTGAGATGGCTCACCGTGGCGAGCTGCCGGGCGTGACCAAGAGCTCTTGGTAATCCGGTAATTCCGGGTTATTCAGACTCTCGGTAAGCAACCGGGTCGGCAGAGGCCCGGCT
>NZ_BAABCQ010000163.1:0-17622 GCF_039539045.1 Streptomyces marokkonensis | reverse complement strand
TGCAGGTCAGGAAGGGTTTCACAGAAATGTGGAGCACTGGGTAACGTGCTGTTCGCAGGGCGCTCGCCGGGGCACCTGTCACGCCTGTTCCCGACCGGGCCGCACCCACCCTTGTGCGACCGCCGGGCCACAGGTGAGCCGCACTGGCTTCCGGCGAACCCGGGGGCCGGACCGACGGAGGAGCACACGTGACCGAGAGCACTGCCGCGCGCCAGCCGCGACGCAGCGCCGGAAGCAAGGCGACCGGTACCACCGGCACCAAAACCGGCACCAAGACCGGCACCAAGACCGGCACCAAGACCGGCACCACAGCCGCCAAGACCGCGGCCAAGTCCGGCACCACCCGCACCGCCGCTGCCGGGAAGGGCGCCGAGACGGAGCTGGTGCAGCTGCTGACGCCCGAGGGCGAACGCGTCGAGCCCGCCAAGAACTCCGCCTACGCCGAGTACGCCGGGTACGTCGCCGACATCACCCCCGACGAGCTGCGCGGCCTGTACCGCGACATGGTGCTCACCCGGCGCTTCGACGCCGAGGCCACCGCCCTGCAGCGCCAGGGCGAGCTGGGCCTGTGGGCCTCGCTGCTGGGGCAGGAGGCCGCCCAGATCGGCTCCGGCCGGGCCACCCGCGAGGACGACTACGTCTTCCCGACCTACCGCGAGCACGGCGTCGCCTGGTGCCGCGGGGTGGATCCGACCAACCTCCTCGGCATGTTCCGCGGCGTGAACAACGGCGGCTGGGACCCCAACAGCAACAACTTCCACCTGTACACGATCGTCATCGGCTCGCAGGCGCTGCACGCCACGGGCTACGCGATGGGCGTGGCCAAGGACGGCGCGGACTCCGCGGTGATCGCCTACTTCGGCGACGGCGCCTCCAGCCAGGGCGACGTCAGCGAGGCGTTCAACTTCGCCGCCGTCTACAACGCCCCCGTGGTGTTCTTCTGCCAGAACAACCAGTGGGCGATCTCCGAGTCCAACGAGAAGCAGACCCGGGTACCGCTCTACCAGCGCGCCCAGGGCTTCGGCTTCCCCGGCGTCCGCGTCGACGGCAACGACGCGCTGGCCTGCCTCGCGGTCACCCGGTGGGCGCTGGAGAGGGCGCGGCGCGGTGAGGGTCCGGCGCTGATCGAGGCGTACACGTACCGCATGGGCGCCCACACCACCTCGGACGACCCCTCCCGCTACCGGCACGACGACGAGCGCGCCGCCTGGGAGGCGAAGGACCCGATCCTGCGCCTTCGCCGCTTCCTGGAGTCCGCAAACCACGCGGACGAGGGATTCTTCGGGGAACTGGAGGCGGAGAGCGAGGCGTTGGGCAAGCGAGTACGCGAAGTGGTCCGTGCCATGCCGGACCCGGACCGTTTCGCCATCTTCGAGAACGTGTACGCGGACGGGCACGCGCTCGTCGACGAGGAGCGAGCCCAGTTCGCCGCTTACCAGGCGTCGTTCGCAGAGGCAGAGGGGGTCTGACATGGCTGCGGAAAAGATGGCGCTGGCCAAGGCGATCAACGCGTCGCTGCGCCGCGCGCTGGAGTCGGACCCGAAGGTCCTGATCATGGGTGAGGACGTCGGCAAGCTCGGCGGCGTCTTCCGGGTCACCGACGGTCTGCACAAGGACTTCGGCGAGGACCGGGTCATCGACACCCCGCTCGCCGAGTCCGGCATCGTCGGCACCGCCATCGGTCTCGCCCTGCGCGGCTACCGGCCGGTGGTGGAGATCCAGTTCGACGGCTTCGTCTTCCCGGCCTACGACCAGATCGTCACTCAGCTGGCGAAGATGCACGCCCGCTCGCTGGGCAAGGTCAAGATGCCGGTCGTCATCCGTATCCCCTACGGTGGTGGCATCGGCGCGGTCGAGCACCACTCCGAGTCCCCCGAGGCGCTGTTCGCGCACGTGGCGGGCCTGAAGGTGGTCTCCCCGTCGAATTCGGCGGACGCGTACTGGATGATGCAGCAGGCCATCCAGAGCGACGACCCGGTGATCTACTTCGAGCCCAAGCGGCGTTACTGGGACAAGGGCGAGGTGAACACGGAGGCGATCCCCGGCCCGCTGCACACCGCGCGCGTGGTGCGTGAGGGCACCGACCTCACGCTGGCCGCGTACGGCCCGATGGTGAAGCTCTGCCAGGAGGTCGCCGACGCGGCGGCCGAGGAGGGTCGCTCGCTGGAGGTGGTGGACCTGCGGTCCATCTCCCCGGTCGACTTCGACACGATCCAGGCTTCGGTGGAGAAGACCCGCCGCCTGGTCGTGGTCCACGAGGCGCCGGTGTTCCTGGGCTCGGGCGCGGAGATCGCGGCCCGGATCACGGAGCGCTGCTTCTACCACCTGGAGGCCCCGGTGCTGAGGGTCGGCGGCTACCACGCGCCGTACCCGCCGGCGCGTCTGGAGGAGGAGTACCTGCCCGACCTGGACCGGGTGCTGGATGCCGTCGACCGCTCGCTGGCGTACTGAGGAGAGGGCCGTGACGACGATGACCGAAGGGTCCGTACGCGAGTTCAAGATGCCCGACGTGGGCGAGGGACTCACCGAGGCGGAGATCCTCAAGTGGTACGTCCAGCCCGGTGACACGGTCACCGACGGACAGGTGGTGTGCGAGGTCGAGACGGCGAAGGCCGCCGTCGAGCTGCCCATTCCCTACGACGGTGTGGTCCGCGAGCTGCGCTTCCCCGAGGGCGCCACGGTCGACGTGGGCACGTCGATCATCGCGGTGGCCGTCGGCGACGGTGCGGCCGCCGCCGTGGAGGCACCGGCGCAGGCATCCGTCGAGGACGGCACGGGGGGCGCGCAGGCCGTGACCGGGGCGCCGGAGAAGGCGCCGGAGGAGAAGAAGCCGGAGGGCCGTCAGCCGGTCCTGGTCGGGTACGGGGTGTCCACTTCCGCGACCCGTCGCCGCCCCCGCAAGGGCGCGGAGACCCGGGTTCCGGCCACGGAGGCGTCGGAGGCGTCGGTGGCCTCGGCCGCGATCCAGTCCGAGATGAACGGTCACGGGCCGGCCCCGGTGACGAAGGGGTCGCGCCCGCTCGCCAAGCCCCCGGTGCGCAAGCTGGCCAAGGACCTCGGCGTCGACCTGGCCACGGTCGCCCCGACCGGCCCCGACGGCATCATCACGCGCGAGGACGTGCACGCGGCGGCGGCCCCGGCGCAGCAGGCCTCGGAGCCCGGGCCGGCACCGGCGGCGTCCGCCGCCGTGGCTCCCGTGGCCCCGTCCCCCGCCCCGGCCGCGGTGTCGTACGACGCGGCGCGCGAGACCCGTATCCCGGTCAAGGGCGTCCGCAAGGCGACGGCGGCGGCGATGGTCGGCTCGGCGTTCACGGCGCCGCACGTCACCGAGTTCGTCACGGTCGACGTGACGCGCACGATGAAGCTGGTCGAGGAGCTGAAGCAGGACAAGGAGTTCACGGGCCTGCGGGTGAATCCGCTCCTGCTGATCGCCAAGGCCCTGCTGGTCGCGATCAAGCGCAACCCGGACGTCAACGCATCCTGGGACGAGGCGGCGCAGGAGATCGTGGTCAAGCACTACGTCAACCTGGGCATCGCCGCGGCGACCCCGCGAGGCCTGATCGTCCCGAACATCAAGGACGCCCACGCCAAGACGCTTCCGCAGCTGGCGGGGTCCCTGGGCGAGCTGGTGTCGACGGCCCGGGAGGGCAAGACCTCCCCGGCCGCGATGCAGGCCGGCACGGTGACCATCACCAACGTCGGAGTCTTCGGCGTCGACACGGGCACGCCGATCCTCAATCCCGGCGAGTCCGCGATCCTCGCGGTCGGCGCGATCAAGCTCCAGCCGTGGGTGCACAAGGGCAACGTGAAGCCGCGTCAGGTGACCACCCTCGCGCTGAGCTTCGACCACCGCCTGGTCGACGGCGAGCTGGGCTCCAAGGTCCTCGCCGACGTGGCGGCGGTCCTGGAACAGCCCAAGCGACTGCTCACCTGGGCGTAACGCGCCGGAAGCACGAGAGACGGAGCCGCGCGTCCCGCATCGGGACGCGCGGCTCCGTCGTTCCCGGTCGGTGCGGGGCGCACGGTGTCTTCGAGGACGGCTCCCGCAGGGGCCGCTGACCGGCCGGTCTCAGGAAGCCCGCCCCGTGCGCAGCGCGTTGAGCAGGGCCGCGCCGCGTTCCGCGTCGTCGACGCTCACCGCGAAGTCCGTACGGCTGCCCCGGCGGCGTACGACCAGGCACTCCCCGGCGCGCAGCATCACCGTCGTGCCCAGGCCGCTGACGCGGTAGCCCCAGCCGCCGACCTGGGCGGGCTCGCGGATCTCGGAGCGCGCCGTGTCGATGTCGTCGGGCGCCCAGCGCCGGGCGGGCCAGCCGAAGGGGCCGAAGGAAACCTCCAGGCCACGCTCCGAGACGCGCGCCTGCACCGAGGAGCACAGGGCGCAGGCGAGGGACACGGCGGCGCAGCCGGCGAACAGCGCCCACAGGGTGCCGGGGGAGGCCAGGCCGACGATCAGGGCGATCAGCGCCGCCGCGGCCACCAGGCCGGCCACGGCCGCCAGCAGTTGGAGCCAGGGGTTGGCGGCCCGGGAGAACCACGCCAGTCGCCGGCCCTTCGGGAGGCTGAGCGCGGGGGCGTCGCCGCCGGGTGTCGTGCTGTCGGCCGAGGCGCTCGTCCGTCGGGTGACGACCAGCCACGCCGCCACTCCCGCGATCGGCGCCAGTACGAGGGCCGCGACGACCCACGCGGTCGGCTGACTGGCCTGGTGCCAGTCGGCGCGGTCCAGGTTGGACCGGACGACGGCGGCCTGCGCGCCCGCCAGGACGATGCCGGTGGGGAGCAGGGTCGCGGTGACCCAGGGACGTGCCGCCGGACCGGCCCGCATCATCGGGACGGTGACCACCGCCGCCGTCACCAGCCAGATCAGTGCCGGAACGACCGAGGCCGCCCACAGGGGCATCGAGCCGTCCGGGGTGCTTCCGTCCAGGTTCCAGTGGGTCGCCAGCCGGTCCGGCAGCCGCTCCCGCGCCACGAAGGGCAGCCCGGCGAGTACGGCCGTGACACCGACCGTCCACACCGCGACCGTCGTCCGAACCGCCACAGTCCTGTCTCTCACGGCATCCCCCTGATCATGTCGATCACATCGGTCCTGCTGTAGCCCAGCCGTGCGGCCTCGGCGACCAGCTCCCGTACGCGGATCTGCAGTCCGGAGTGCGGTCGGGCGCCCTCGGCCACGGTCACTCCCCGGCCCCGGCGGAACTCCAGCAGGCCCTCGTCCCGCAGGCCGCGCAGGCCGCGCAGCACGGTGTTGACGTTGACGTCCAGGGCCTGGGAGAGGTCACGCGCCGAGGGGAGACGGTCCCCGGGGGCGCACTCCCCCTCGGCGATGGCACGTCGGATGGCGCCGGCGACCTGCTCGTGCAGGGGGCGGGTGTCGTTCTTGTCCAGACTCAGCAGCATGGTGCTAATGAAACTATCACCATGTGTTCCATCGGTCCAAAGGGCCGGGGCGGAGAGAACGGGCCCGTCGCGGCGGCGACGGACCCGTGGGGAGGCGGGAGGGGCGGGGCTCAGCTCGGCCTGGCGAAGCCGTGGTTCATGAGCTTCGTCGCGTCCTTGGCGCGCTGGGCCGAGGACGAGGAGGTCAGTACCGTGCCGATGACGGTCCTGCCCTTGCGGGTCGCGGCGAAGACCAGGCAGTACTTGGCCTCCGGACCCGACCCGGTCTTCACGCCGATCGCGCCGCTGTAACTGCCGAGCAGCGTATTGGTGTTGGTCCAGGGCGCCATGGTGCGGGTGCCGCCCTTCTTGGTGATCGTCCTCGCCGTGTACTTTCTCGTCTTCACGATCGTGCGGAAGGTGGAGCTCTTCATCGCACTGCTCGCGAGTTTCGTCAGATCGCGCGGCGTGGAGTGGTTCTTTCCGTTGCCGATGCCGTCGAACGAGTCGAAGCGCGTGTTCTTCATGCCGAGGCTCTTGGCGGTGGAGTTCATCCTGCCGATGAACGACTTCACCCGGGCCGCCCGCGTCCTGCCCGTGCCGAACCTGTCGGCCAGCGCGTACGCGGCGTCGCAGCCGGATGGCAGCATCAGCCCGTACAGCAGCTGCCGGACCGTCACCCGGTCTCCGACGATCAGGCGTGCTGAGGAGGCGTTCTTCGACACGATGTAGTCGCTGTACGCCATCTGGATCGTGACCTTGGCGTCCAGGTTCAGTTTGGGCTGGGAGAGCACGACCCTGGCGGTCATGATCTTGGTGGTGGAGCCGGTGGCGCGCTTGGTGTCCGCGGCCTTGGTGTAGAGCGACCCGCCGTTCGCGTTGTCCATCAGGAAGCCGCCCCTGGCGACGATCGAGGGTGCGGCGGCGGCCCGGGCGGGAGCGAGCGCTGCCGGCGCGGGTGCGATGGCCTGCGCCGGTGTGGTGGTGAGGGCTCCGGTCGCGAGTACGGCGCCGCCGGTCAGCGCGGCGACGACGGTTCTGCGGAGGCGGATGCCCTGAATGACGTCTGACACGTCGAGTACCCCGGTTTCGGTGAATTCCCCTGAGACGCGGTCGAGTTGTGGTCGTTTCGGTGCCGGCTGCGCCCGTTCGGCATGTGAGTAGCACGGACGGCGGCGTGGTGGCCGGGGACGGTTCACCGTGTCCCCCTGATGAGTGGCCGCACGTCCGCATGCTGGACCAGGATCTTCTTGCGTCCCTGTTGTATCTATCCTGTCGGCATGACCACGGCAGTGAGGCAACCCCCAGCGGCGGACCGCGTCTACACCCACGTCAAGCAGGGCGTCCTCGAGCGCCGCTACGAGGGCGGGACCCTGCTCACCGAGGGTGAGCTCGCCGAGGCCGTGGGAGTCTCCCGCACGCCGGTGCGCGAGGCGCTGCTACGGCTGGAGGCCGAGGGGCTGATCCGGCTCTACCCGAAGAAGGGCGCGCTGGTCCTGCCCGTCTCCGCGCAGGAGATCGCGGACGTGGTGGAGACCCGGCTGCTGGTCGAGGAGCACGCGGCGCGCAAGGCCGTACCCGCCCCGCCGGCCCTCGTGGAGCGACTGGCGGAGCTGCTCGACCGGCAGAAGGAGCAGGCCGCCGCCGGTGACTTCGCCGCCGCCTCCGTCACCGACCGCCGCTTCCACGCCGAGATCGTCCGCAGTGGCGGCAACGAGATCCTCTCCCGCCTCTACGACCAGCTCCGCGACCGCCAGCTGCGCATGGGCGTCGCCGTCATGCACTCCCACCCCGACCGGATCGCCAAGACCCTCGCCGAGCACGAGGAGATCCTCGAGGCGCTGCGCGCCGGGGACGCGGAGACGGCCGTCGGTGTGGTCCACCGGCACGTGGGCTGGTTCTCGCACCTGGCCCGGGGGGAGGTCCGATGAGTTCGACCACGTCGGGCGGGAAGACGCTGCCCGGAGATCCTCCCCCGGAGGGGGGACCCCCAGGCGGTCGGCGCGCGATCGCCGTCTGGAGCGTCGGCGTCTCGGTCTACTTCGTCGCCGTCATCTTCCGTACGTCCCTGGGTGTGGCCGGTCTCGACGCCGTCGACCGCTTCCATGTCAACGCCTCCGCCCTGTCCACCTTCTCCATCCTCCAGCTGCTGGTCTACGCCGGTATGCAGATACCCGTCGGCCTGCTGGTCGACCGGCTCGGCACGAAGAAGGTGCTGGGCATCGGAGTCGTGCTGTTCACGGTCGGGCAGCTGGGCTTCGCCTTCTCCCCCTCGTACGGCATGGCGCTCGCCTCGCGGGCGCTGCTCGGCTGCGGGGACGCGATGACGTTCATCAGCGTGCTGCGGCTGGGCACCCGCTGGTTCCCCGCCAGGCGCGGGCCGATGGTCGCCCAACTCGCCGGGCTGGTCGGCATGGCGGGCAACCTGGTCTCCACCCTCGTTTTGGCCCGGCTGCTGCACGGCATCGGGTGGACCGCGGCGTTCGCGGGAAGCGCGCTGGCGGGTGTGGTCGTCCTCGTCCTGCTGCTGCTCTTCCTGAAGGACCACCCCGAGGGGCACGAGCCGGAGCCGCTGGGGCGTCAGGGGGCCGCGTACGTACGGCGGCAGATCGCCATGTCGTGGCGGGAGCCGGGGACGCGGCTCGGCCTGTGGGTGCACTTCACCACCCAGTTCCCGGCGATGGTGTTCCTGCTGCTGTGGGGGATGCCGTTCCTGGTCGAGGCGCAGAGCCTGTCCCGGGCCACGGCCGGCGGGCTGCTCACCCTCGTCGTGCTGTCCAACATGACGGTCGGCCTGGTCTACGGCCAGGTCATCGCCCGGCACCACGCGGCCCGGCTGCCGCTGGCGCTGGGCACGGTGGGCGCGACGGCACTCCTGTGGGCGGCGACGCTCGCCTATCCGGCCGACCACGCGCCGATGTGGCTGCTCGTCGTATTGTGCACGGTGCTGGGCGCGTGCGGTCCGGCGTCGATGATCGGCTTCGACTTCGCGCGGCCGGCGAATCCGCCGGAGCGGCAGGGGACGGCGTCCGGGATCACGAACATGGGGGGCTTCGTGGCGTCGATGACGACGCTGTTCGCGGTCGGGGTGCTGCTGGACGCGACCGGGGACGACTACACGGTGGCCTTCTCGTCGGTCTTCGTGCTCCAGGCGGTCGGGGTGTCGCAGATCCTGCGGCTGCGGAAGCGGGCGGTCCGCAGGGAGCGGGAGCGGTTGGTCGCCAGCCGGGTGGAGACGGTGCACGTTCCCGTGTAGGTACCCGGCGTGGGTGCCGGCCGGGCTGGGGGCCTGCCGCCCCCAGACCCCCGCTTCGGCCTGGACGGCCTCGTCCTCAAACGCCGGACGGGCTGAGGATACTCACCGGCGTCACTGCGTGACCGTGAAGTTGCGAAGGATCGCCGTCGTCAGATCCTGGTCGCCCTCCGTCTTGATGCGGTCCGCCGCCGCGGCCGGGGTCACGCGGCCGCAGGCCAGGCGGACGTAGGTCTCCCAGTCGAGGGTGAGGGTGGCGGCCGGGCCGAGGGCGGGGGCCGTTTCCAGGGTGCCGCGGCCCTGGATGTCGACGCGGATCGTGCGCAGGAACTCGACCGGGCCGTGCACGTCGAAGACGACGGCGGAGCTGCGCGGTGCCTGGGCGCGCTCGGCGACGACACCCGGCAGCTCGGCGAGCAGCACGTCACGGGCGACGTGCGCGCCGGGGGAGTCGAGGTTGCCGGGACGGCCGAGGGTCGCGCGCAGGTCCTGCTCGTGCGCCCACACGTCGAAGGCGTGCCGGCGCATCGCCTCCTCCAGGGTCAGCTCGGTGCCGAGCGGGCCGCGCACCTTCGTGCCGGGGTCCCGCGACTCGTTCCGCAGCTGGCGGTTGCGCCGGATGATCATGTACTCCAGCTCGGACGTCATCTCCGGCGCCGTGTGGTGGCGGCGGACGTCGACCTGCATCTCCATGTAGCGCTGGTGGTCGTTGGTGACGTGGAAGAGGTCGCGCGGGAGCGTGTGGATGGGGCGCGGGTCGCCGAGCATCTCGGAGTCCAGACCCAGCACGTGGGAGACGACGTCGCGCACCGACCAGCCCGGGCAGGGGGTGCGGCGGTTCCACTCTGCCTCCACAAGCGGCTGGACCAGCTCGGTTATCGCCTCGATGGAGTGAGTCCAGGCGTCGGCGTAGGGCTGGAGAGTGGGATGCAGACTCACGGAACGGGACCCCTCGGGCGGTCGGTACACGGGCGGTTGTTTCGGCGGCGGTGCCTGTGGGAGGTGGCGGCGGTCAGTGGGCGTGTTGAGACGCTAAGTTACGCTGCTGTGCGGTACCCCGGCAGTGCTTTCGTGTGACGATCGTAGGCCGTGTGGACACCCTTGGGGACGGCCCGAATGGCAGGACGGTGACAGCGTGCGTGCCTCTTTGATCCAAATCGCCGTGAATGCGGATGAATCCGTGGAAGCGCGCCGTCGGCGGGCGGCATCGCTGGTACGGGAACAGGCGGGCGTCGCCGATCTCGTCGTACTGCCGGAGCTGTGGACCACGGGCGCGTTCGCCTTCGAGGAGTTCGGCTCGGCGGCCGAGCCGGTGGAGGGCCCGACGTACGAGGCGATGGCGAAGGCGGCGAGCGACGCGGGTGTGTGGCTGCACGCGGGGTCCGTCCCCGAGCGCGCCCCGGACGGCCGGCTCTACAACACCTCTCTCGTCTTCACCCCCTCCGGTGATCTGGCCGCCGCCTACCGCAAGATCCACCGGTTCGGCTTCGACAAGGGCGAGGCCGTGCTGATGGGCGCGGGGAGCGAGCTGGTGACGGTCCGTCTGCCCGGGACGGCCCTTGGCTTGGCGACCTGCTACGACCTCCGTTTCCCCGAACTCTTCCGCGGCCTCGTCGACGCCGGTGCCGAGACGCTCGTCGTCCCGGCGGGCTGGCCGGAGCGCCGCCGGTCCCACTGGACGCTCCTGGCACAGGCACGGGCGGTGGAGAACCAGGCGTTCGTCCTCGCGTGTGGAACGGCCGGGACACATGCCGGAGTTCCGCAGGCCGGTCACTCGATCGTGGTCGATCCGTGGGGAGAGGTGCTGGCGGAGGCCGGTGCGGACGAGGAGGTCCTCACGGCGGAGTTCGACCCGGTGGAGGTGGCGCGGACCCGTGAGCAGTTCCCGGCCCTGAAGGACCGGGTGCTGGGGCTGGAGACGCCGGGGCGGTAACCGCGCGGAGGAGGGGGAGCGACGACGGGCTCGGTCGGGCCGGAGGGCTCAGCCCCCTTTCGCCTCCCCCTCCCCCGCCTTCTCCCGCTCCTTCTCCGCCAGGTGGATCACGCAGACCGCCAGCGCGATCAGCAGCGCCGGGTCCGCGTCGTCCCGGACGACGTCGACGCCGTAGGTGTCCCGCACGGTCAGCCACCGCCGCGAGACGACGGCCAGCAGCTCACCGTCGTACTCGATGGCGAACTCCCGGTCGAACACCTTGCCGCTGACGTCCAGCTCGGTGCCGTCGGCCAGGGCGACCCGGTAGTGGTTGCGCAGCAGGGACAGCCGCTTGCGCCTGATCCGCGCCAGCGGCTCACCGCCCCGCTCGAGCACCATCGTGTCGCGCAGGGCGAACATCTTCTGGTGGATGCCGATGACGACGTTCCCCCGGGCGTCCTTCAGCTCCCAGGTGTCCCGCAGCCGCATCGCCTTGCCGTCGACGAGGAAGGCCTTGTCGCCGTTGTCGTCCTCGATCCAGTAGTCGTCACCGAAGCCGAGGAGCCGGTCGTACACGAGGAATCTCATGAGGTGATCGCTTCCCCCACGCCCGGGCCGAAACGCCGCCGGTAGGCCGACGGGCTGAGCCCGGTCTCGCGCCGCAGCCGCGCCCGCAGGTTCGCTGCGGTCCCCAGCCCGCTGCGGGCCGCCACCACGTCCAGCCGCTCCTCCCCGCGCTCCATCAGCCGCCGGGCGAGGGTCACGCGCTCGGCCGTCAGCCAGGCGAGCGGCGTCGTCCCCAGTTGGGCCCGGAAACGCCGGTGCAGGGTCGCCGGTGACACCGCCGCGCGCTCCGCGAGGTCCGTCACGGTCAGTGGCTCGCCCAGCCGCTCCTGCGCCCACTCCAGCAGGGGCGCGAGCGACTCGTCGGGCACGTGCGGCACCGGCCGCTCCACGAACTGCCGCTGCCCGCCGTCCCGGTGCGCGGCGAACACCAGTCGCCGGGAGACGGCGTTGGCGATCTCGGCGCCGTGGTCCTGGCGCCAGATGTGCAGCCCGAGGTCGAGCGCGGCCGCACTGCCCGCGGCGGTGAGGATGTCGCCCTCGTCCACGAACAGCACGCCAGGCTCCAGCAGCACCCTCGGGTGCAGTCGGCGGAAGGAGTCCGTCCACAGCCAGTGGGTGGCGGCCCGCCGTCCGTCCAGCAGCCCGGCCTCGGCGAGCGCGAAGCTGCCGGTGCAGAGGCTGACGACGCGGGCACCACGCGCGTGCGCGCGCCGGACGGCGTTCAGGACGGCGGGGCCGCGCGGTACGACGTTGTCCGGCCGGCCGGGGACGACGAGCGTGTCCGCCGCGTCGGCGGTGTCCAACCCGGGCACGTCGGTGAGCGTGAGGAACCCGTGGTTCATCCGAATCGCGGGCGTCGGCCCGCACAGCGACACCTCGTACAGCGGCTCGGCAAGCCCCAGCTCGGGCCGCGGCAGCCCGAACAGTTCGGTGGCACAGCCGACCTCGAACGGATTGGTGCCCTCGTCGACGATCACGGAGACCCGGTGCGGGCGCGGTGGCTGAGAGGATCCTTGCGGCATGTGCGATTTCTAGCACTCGTCCGGCGGACACGGCACACCCCACGATGGCGTCATGTCACAGGAACTCATGTCACAGGAACCCGTCTCCCTGGCCTCCGCCCTCGCGTCCTTCACCGAGCAGTGGAGCCCGCGCATCGTCACCGCCGTCAACGACTACGACGTCCGTGTCGCCAAGGCCGAGGGCGAGCACATCTGGCACGTGCACGACCACACCGACGAGTTCTTCCTGGTGCTCGACGGCGAACTTCACATCGCTCTGCGCGGACCCGACGGCGAACGCACGGTCGTCCTGCCCAAGGGCTCGGTCTTCACCGTCCCGCGCGGCACGGAACACAAGCCGTACGCCTCCGTCCCGACCCAGATCCTGCTCCTCGAACCGACGGGAACGTCGACCGTGGGCGACCGGCACGAAGAGGTGCCCGCCCACGTGGACGCCACGACGGGACACGCGCTGACGTGAGTGCCGGTCGGTGACGCCGCCTTCCTTGGTCTCTGGGCGGCTCCGGTCCCCGGCCGCGACCAGCTCAAGTACGGGGTTCAGGGACCCGCGCCTCAGCCCGCCCCCACAGCTCCTCGCTGTGTTCCGCGAATCGGTCGAACATGCCTCCGCCGCCGTGCCGACGTAGGTGCAGCAGCGGGGAGTCGTGGCCCACCAGTCGCGCGAGATGGGGCGTCACCAGGGCGTCGTCATCGAAACGGAACACGGACAGGCTGACGTGGTTGATGGCGTCCTCCGGTGCGGAGACGCGTGTCTCCACGCCTTCCACCGGCCCGAGGCGGTCCAGGTGTTCCAGCGTGATGCCGATGCGCGTCGAAACGGACAAGGCGACGTCTTCGACGGTCTCTCGTTGCCGGGTCACTTCACCATTCGGGTCTCCGAGCAGGAACCGCACGCGGCATCCCGCGTCCGCCTTGCGTCGGACTGTGTCGGCGAAGTGGGGAACCTGGGCCCAGAAGAAGTAGTTCGTGTAGCCGGCGAGGAACAGGTCCACTTCCGCCGACTCCGCAAGCTCGGTCCAGACCGTCGACGGGCACGCGGACCGGTACGGGTAGCTGTGGACCAGCTCGCGGTCGGTCCCGGTCTTCACACGGTCTTGTACAGCCTTCGGCCACAACATCTCTTCGTCCACTCCCAGCGCCCGGCAGGCGTCCGCTCGGTTTCTCGCGTGTGGTGTGAGGTCAGGATTGCTCAGCCATCGTTCCACCTGCTTCGCCGATACCCCGGCGCGGTACGCGAGCTGGCGAGCGGACAAACCCGCGTTGTGCATGGCGCACTGAAGGGCATCGTTCAAGTCAACCCCCGCAAACGGCCCTTTTGGGCTTTCTTCGACGCTAGTGCTCAACGTTCCAACTGTCCGCCGTACGGCCGAGATACGTCCGCAAGGGTGGGCCGCGATCCGGTCATGACCGAACCCACGCGATACAGCACGCCACCCGTTGAACTGCCACTGCGCCTGGACCAGCAACCGACACCGGTCGAAGGGTGCGCGGGGTGCGCCGAACTCACTGCCGTACGTGACCGGGCGCGAGCCGTGGGCGACATGACGACCGTGACCGACTGCGATGTCTTCCTGCGGCGACACCCCGCGGGGCACTGATGGTCACGCGGGAGGAGTCGGAAAGCGGGGCCGGAGGAAGGCTCCGGACGTGCGGGCCCCCGCACGACGTGGTCAGGAGCCACGGGGTCCTGGTCGCCGCCAGGGGCCGGCCCGGCGCCTGGCGGCCGTGGTGGGGCTCAGGCGCCGTAGCCGTTGTTGTAGCCGTCCCGGGTGTGGTGGTGGGGCCGTTCCTCGACGACCGGGGTCGTCGGCGGCATCACGACGCGGCGGCGCCGGGCGATGCTGCTGAACGTCGCCACGCCGATCAGGCCGACGATCATGAAGATGACACCGACCAGGTCGAGGTTGACGCCCTGCATGTCCCAGTCGGTCGCGAACGTGAGGATGGCTCCCACGGCGATGAGGATGATGCACCCGCCGAGGCCCATGAGTGTCGCCTCCCTGTAGATCCGGTCGGTTCCGGGTTTCCGGTCGATCCGGTTCCGTGCGGGTACCCCCGGCCGGAACACCCATGCGACGCAGGGGTGTTCCGGCCGGGCACGCTCGGGGCCCGGCGCCCGGCCGAGCGCCGGCTCAGCCCTCCAGGAACGCCACCAGCGCGTTCGCCAGCAGGTGCGGGTCGTCGGCGCCGCACAACTCCCGGGCGCTGTGCATCGAGAGGATCGCGGCGCCGATGTCGACGGTGCTGATGCCGTGCCGGGCGGCGGTGATCGGGCCGATGGTCGTGCCGCACGGCATGGCGTTGTTGGAGACGAAGGTCTGGAAGGGGACGTTCGCCTTCTCGCAGGCGGCGGCGAACACCGCGCGGCCCGAACCGTCCGTCGCGTAGCGGTTGTTGACGTTGACCTTGAGGATGGGGCCGCCGTTGACCCGCGGGTGGTGCGTCGGGTCGTGCCGCTCCGCGTAGTTGGGGTGGACGGCGTGGCCCGTGTCGGAGGACAGGCAGACGGTACCGGCGAAGGCGCGCGCCCGGTCCTCGTACGAGCCGCCGCGCGCGAAGACCGAGCGTTCCAGCACGCTGCCGAGGAGCGGGCCGTCGGCGCCGGTGTCCGACTGGGAGCCGGTCTCCTCGTGGTCGAAGGCGGCCAGGACCGGGATGTACGGGAGGTCCGCGCCGGAGGCGGCGACCGCGGCCAGGGCGGCCACGCCGGCGTGCACGGACAGGAGGTTGTCCATCCGGGGCCCGGCCACCAGGTCCTTGTCGCGGCCCAGGTAGGCCGGGGGCTCCACGGAGTGGGTCATCAGGTCCCAGCCGGTGACCTCGCCCCGGGAGAGCCCCGCCTCGTCCTCCAGGAAGGCGATCAGGTCGCCGTCACCGACGGTGTCGCCCAGGCCCCAGACGGGCTGGAGGTGGCGCTGCTTGTCGAGCTTGAGGCCGTCCGCGGACACGTTGCGGTCCATGTGGATGGCGAGTTGCGGGACGCGGAGCAGCGGGCGGTCGACGTTGACCAGGCGGGTCGTGCCGTCGCGCAGGGTGAGGCGGCCGGCCAGGCCCAGGTCGCGGTCCAGCCAGGAGTTCATCAGGGGGCCGCCGTAGATCTCCACGGCCACCTGGCGCCAGCCGTGCGCCCCGCTGTCGGGGCGGGGCTTCACGCGCAGGTTGGGGGAGTCGGTGTGCGCGCCGACGATGCGGAAGGGGGTGTGCGGGGCCGCGCCCTCGGGGACGTACCAGGCCACGATCGCGCCGCCGCGCAGCACGTACTTGCCGCCGGAGGTCCCCTCCCAGGCGTCCGTCTCCGCGACCTGCCGGAAGCCGGCCTTCTCGAGCCGCTCGGCGGCACTCGCCACGGCGTGGTACGGCGTGGGGCCGGCCGCGAGGAAGGACATGAGGTCGTCGGTGTGGCCGCGGTCGAAGCGGGAGGGTGCGCTCATGGGGTTCACCTTAACGACGTGCGAGGGCCCGCTTCCCGTGCGGCGGGAGCGGGCCCTCGTGAGGGTGTGTGGAATTGGTGGAGGGGGGCGGGCGGGTCCTAGAAGGCGGCCTCGTCCAGCTCCATCAGGTCCAGCTCGACGCCCTGGGCGATCTTGCGGGCCATGGTGACGCCGGGCAGGACGTTGGCCGCGAAGAACTTCGCGGCGGCGATCTTGCCGGTGTAGAAGGACACGTCCTTGGCGGACGCGGTCGGCAGCTTCTCGGCGGCGATGGCGGCGCCCTTGAGGAGCAGGTAGCCGACGATCACGTCACCGGAGGCGAGGAGCAGGCGGGTGGTGTTGAGGCCCACCTTGTAGATGTTCTTGACGTCCTGCTCGGTGGAGGCGAGGTCGGTGAGCATGAGGCCGACGACGGCCTCCAGCTCGACGGCGGCCTTGGCCAGGTGCTCGCGGGCGCCGGACAGCTCCTCGCCGCCGGTGCCGAGGGCGAGGAACTTCTTGATGTCCTCGGCGAGCGAGTTCAGCGCGGCGCCCTGGTTGCGGACGATCTTCCGGAAGAAGAAGTCCTGGCCCTGGATCGCCGTGGTGCCCTCGTACAGGGTGTCGATCTTGGCGTCGCGGATGTACTGCTCGATCGGGTACTCCTGCAGGAAGCCGGAGCCGCCGAAGGTCTGGAGCGACTGGGCGAGCTGCTCGTACGCCTTCTCCGAGCCGTAGCCCTTGACGATCGGCAGGAGCAGGTCGTTGAGGGCGTGCTCGGTGGCGGCGTCCTCGCCGTTCGTCTCCTTGACCTGGATCTCGTCCTGGACGGAGGCCGTGTACATCACCAGCGCGCGCATGCCCTCGGCGTACGCCTTCTGCGTCATGAGGGCGCGGCGGACGTCCGGGTGGTGCGTGATGGTGACCTTGGGGGCCGTCTTGTCCATGAAGTTGGCCAGGTCGGGGCCCTGGACGCGCTCCTTGGCGTACTCCAGGGCGTTGAGGTAGCCGGTGGAGAGGGTGGAGATCGCCTTCGTGCCGACCATCATCCGCGCGAACTCGATGATGCGGAACATCTGGCGGATGCCGTCGTGCTTGTCGCCGATCAGCCAGCCCTTGGCGGGGTGGCGGTCGCCGAAGGTCATCTCGCAGGTGTTGGAGGCCTTCAGGCCCATCTTGTGCTCGACGTTGGTGGCGTAGACGCCGTTGCGCTCGCCGAGCTCGCCGGTCTCGAAGTCGAACTCGTACTTCGGGACGAGGAAGAGGGACAGGCCCTTGGTGCCGGGGCCGGCGCCCTCGGGGCGGGCGAGGACGTAGTGGAGGATGTTCTCCGACATGTCGTGCTCGCCGGACGTGATGAAGCGCTTGACGCCCTCGATGTGCCAGGAGCCGTCCTCCTGCTGGACCGCCTTGGTGCGGCCGGCGCCGACGTCCGAGCCCGCGTCCGGCTCGGTGAGCACCATGGTGGAGCCCCACTGCTTCTCGACGGCGAAGGACGCGATGTGCTTCTGCGCCTCGTTGCCCTCCTCGAAGAGGATGCCCGCGAACGCCGGGCCGGAGGAGTACATCCACACGGCCGGGTTGGCGCCGAGGATCAACTCCGCGTAGGCCCAGATGAGGGAGCGGGGCGAGGTGGTGCCGCCGATCTCCTCGGGCAGGCCCAGGCGCCAGTACTCGGAGTCCATGAAGGCCTGGTAGCTCTTCTTGAAGGACGCCGGGACCGGCGCGGTGTTCGTCTCGGGGTCGAAGACCGGCGGGTTGCGGTCGGCGTCGGTGAAGGACTCGGCCAGCTCGTTCTCCGAGAGGCGGGTCAGCTCCTCCAGGACGCTCTTGGCGGTGTCCGTGTCCATCTCCGCGAACGGGCCGGTGCCGTAAACCTTGTCACGGCCGAGCACCTCGAAGAGGTTGAACTCGATGTCCCGGAGATTCGGCTTGTAGTGCCCCATGGCGACGGCTCCGTTGAGAGATCGGCGAGGCACTGGCTCCTCGCATCTGTACACATACCAACTACACGTACCGAGTAGTAGCCACGATGATGCTACCCGTCGGTAATAAGAAGCAACCCCGAGCCGGACATCT